>CABMDX010000176.1 GCA_902385025.1 uncultured archaeon
AGCCAAAAAAGCCTCAGGATACTTGAGGGGCCACTCCACAGCTTCGACCAGAGATTGTTTGGCATCTTCCAGACCGCCCACCTCATTCCAGTGAACCTCCGAGATCTCAACGAATACCTCTCTCATGGCAGAGGGCTCAATTTTCTTGAGAGCATCGCGGTAGGCCTCTGTTGCGACCCTGAGCCTCTCCAGCACCCCGGCCGGGATATCTTCTCTGACATCCAGGTCGGGAAGCGCCCTTTCAAGGGTGCGCATGGCGGCTTCCTTGCACAATGCATAGAGATCAGCGCCCACAAAACCGTGCGTGGCATCTGCGATCTCCTTGAGATCCAGTGATTCGTCCAGGGGCATTCCCCTGGTATGAACATAGAGCACCTCCAGCCGCCCATTTTTATTGGGAATGCCGATCTCGATCTCTCTATCAAAGCGGCCTCCCCGCCGAATTGCAGGGTCCAGGGCATTGGGCCGGTTGGTGGCAGCGATTACTATCACTTCACCTCTGGCAGATAGCCCGTCCATCAAAGCCAGCAACTGGGCTACCACGCGCCTTTCCAGGTCCCCCGAGACCTCTTCGCGCTTGGGTGCGATGGAATCGATCTCGTCGATGAAGATGATGGAGGGCGCAGCTTTTGTCGCCTCCTCGAAGATCTGGCGCAGCCTCTGCTCGCTTTCGCCATAGAACTTGGATACGATCTCCGGACCCGAGATGGAGATGAAGTTGGCGTCGGTCTCACTTGCCACAGCCCTGGCGATGAGGGTTTTGCCGGTTCCCGGCGGCCCATGCAGCAGGACTCCGCGCGGAGGATTGATGCCAAGACGTGAGAACAGCTCTGGATGGCGCAGCGGAACCTCGATCATCTCCCGGATTTCCCGAATCTCCCTGGCCAGACCTCCGATGTCCTCATAGGAGATATCCCGCACGTGAAGTGCCAGCTCTTCCAGAGTCTCCCTGGTGATGCTGATGATTGTCTCCTGGGTAATCAGCACCGGGCCGGCGGGCATGGTGCTGACCACTGCTAGATTAAGACTATTGTTGATCATCTCCACGCGCAGCATTTCGCCCTTTACAACTGCTCTGCCTTCCAGCACGCGCAGCAAATACTGCGGCCCACCCATGAGCCTGATCTGGCGGGTGGGCGCAACCACGATCTTTCTGGCTGGCCTGGCACGGGCGCGGCAGACCTGCACTTTCGCATCTATCCCAACAACGAGGTTCGACCTGGTGTTTCCGTCAATTCTGATGATATCCTGGGGGTCCTCAGGGTTTCCAGGCCAGGCGATCGCATAGACTTTGTCCTTTCCCCGAATCTCCACGACTCCACCATTCTCTATAGCGAGACTGGCGATGGCCTGGCTCCCGATTCTGGCCACACCCTTCCCCGCATCCTTGTGAAATGCCTCAGCCACTCGAAGCGATATGAAGTCCTTGCAGCCCGAATCTGCCTGAGGCGGCGAGACGCGTCTTTCGGGATCCTCTGCGCCCAAGTTCTGAGACGGCATAGTTTTATCTTGGGCCGCCAAGCTATTCTCCGCTTCTTCCAACTCAGAAGTGCTGCTGGCGGCATTATCCTTCATAATTGGGTCCGTTATGCTCATCTCCTGGCAAGAGTCAGATGCTCCATTCTTGACCCCTGAGCTGAACAGCGCCGCGCTCTTCCAGCTTTTTCAGCCGGTCCTCGACAACGGTCTCCGGAACCTCCAGCCTCGAGGCCAGGTCATGGCTCCGGCAGCCGCCAGAGAGGAGAGCCACCAGGATTTCTGACTCAAGCAGATCTCTGGCATAGCTTTGAGCTGCGCCTGCTGCTGTTTGCATGACCTCCATCTCTTTTGACTCGATCTCTTCCAGAGCCTTTCTCATCTCACGCCTCTCGCTTTCAAGATGAGTGAGCTCGTCTCTGAGCAGCTTTAGGTCCTGGGCCATCATTTTGGACTCGCCGCGAGGAGCATTCTCGGATCGATAGGCAGTAACGCCATAGGAATGGGGGGAAAACGACACTTCTAGAGTCGTCTTTTGAGCTATCCGAAAGTACTTTCTGCGTCCCTGTTCCTGATAGCATTCAACAAGTCCGGCCCGCTCCAGCATAAGAAGGTGGTCGATGACGGCCTTTGGCCCCACATCCAGACGCTTGGCCATCTCATTGAAGTAAAACGGCCTGACGGAGAGCAATTGAAGAATGCGTCTCCTATTTTCGTTTCCCAGTATATCCAGAAGCTCTATGGGGTCCAAGAACATCACTCGAAATTGATTTATTGATTATAAACTTTGAGTTAGTAACTCCAGGTTAAATAAATCTTGCGGTGCACCACAACTCGGATATTCGGCTGCATAGAAATCGTTCAATTATCCTGGAGATCTCTTTATGCATTACGGTATTGAAATCGTCCCCCTCGGCCCTTACAGCGATCCCCGATCCGTTTTGGAGCTTGCAGTAGCAGCAGAGGAAGCTGGATGGCAGGGCGTATGGCTATGGGATCATCTTCTTTTTCCCTATGGCGCTGGCGACCCCTGGATCTCGCTCGCGGCTGTAGCTACGGCCACAAAAAAACTGAAGCTATGTACCGGCATCTCGCCCCTGCCCCGCTACCGGCCTCATCTTCTGGCGCGTCTCCTGACAGGGCTTGATCTGCTGAGCCAGGGGCGTGTGATCTTTGGAACAGGTCTGGGCGTTTCCCGAGACTTCATCCCCTTCGGAGAGACCGGCAGCGATAAGACTCGAGCCGAAATGGCAGACGAGGGTTTGGACTTTCTTGCAGCTCTGCTTTCTGGCAAGAAGTTCTGCCATCAGGGAAAGTTCTATACAGCAGATGATGTTCACCTGATTCCGATTCCCGTGCAAAGGCCGCACATACCGGTCTGGATAGGAGGAGAAAGCCGGGCGGCAATGCGCCGGGCTGCGAGATGGGACGGCTGGATCATGAACACCATCGACGAGCAGCAGAATATCACCAAAACGCCGGCAAAAATCGCTGAAGATCTCGCTTACATCCTCGAACACCGCTCGTCCTCGTCTCCGTTCGATGTTGCAGTGGACGGAATCAGCAATCCGGATGACTATTCACTGGTGGGCGAGTACGAGGACGCCAAAGCTACCTGGTGGTTTGAATCCATATTTGCCATGCGGGGCTCGCACGAGAAGATGCTGGGCCGCATCAGGGCCGGGCCGCCGGGATAGCTATTGCGGGCTATCTGATGCTCAGGATAAACCAGAAGAACGCCACCCCGATTATAATGAGCAGCCCGCTCACCAGCCTGCTGTGGCCTACCCTCCAGCGGGCAAGAGTAAATCTTATGCTGATCAGGGCATGCACCAGGAAGAAGAAGACAAGCAGCAGGTCAAGCTGGGTGTGCATGTATCTTGCCTCCTGCAAAGACAGGACAACCCTGTTGTACCAGGCATATCCCGAGATCAGGAAGATAATCACGAGAACGAGGAGGAGCCATGCAGAGAGGCGGTTGATTTTGACGAGAAGCCGGCCGTAATTCAAAGGGAGACCACCATTGTTCAATGAATTAACCAAAATAACAATTAAATCTTACGACATTTGAGAATAGTCTTTTGCCTATGCTTCTGCATATGCTCATATTGGTAATCAACATATGGCACTTCACTGCATACCCAGGCGATCCTTTATCGCTCGAACATCAGCCTGTATCCGCCTGAAATTGCTTGCATATCCCGGCTGAATGTCTTCCCTCAATCCCCTGATCTCTTCAAGTGTCGCATCTGTGGTTTTGCGCATCACTTTTATCTCGCCCAGCGTCTCCTCGCCGATTTTGCGCACTGCTTTGAAATCTTCCCGGATCTGAGGGATGGCATCGGTATTTGCCTTGATCTGAGGTAGTACGTCTGTGTTCTCCTTCACTACGAGAAGAAGCGGTATGGCCTTATTCATCTGAAACGCCGTATGTATTGATGCAAATTGCCACAAAGGCATTACATCGCCGGCATAGTCCTCTGATTTCACGTTATCCACATTGGCAAGCGGTGGTCGCTCTTTTTTGGCTGAATTATAAAACTTCGTGATTCTCTGCTCATCACCTTCAACCAGTGCTATGACTACCTTTCCCCCTTCTTCATCATCATTGTAGACTCAAAGCCCCTGAGAGCCAGGCGCATTGCTATCTCTGTAAGGCAGGGCCTGTAGCCCACATCATGCACTTTGGGACCGGAGATTTTGACCTTAAGCTTCATTCTCTTCTATTGATGTGTATCCGTTTAACTATTTATTTCTTGCATAAGGAGAAAAATAGATATCAATAGTTTCCTAAGTCACTCCCTTGCACAGCTCCCCGCTCTCCAGATCTTCTCTGAAGAAATCACGAGTCGTCCTTCTTCTCAGAGCCAGATCGAGCTTTCTCCTGGCGTAAAAGGGAGCAAGCCGGAGAATCTCATTGACGAACCAGCGAGGATAAAGCCTCTTGACCTTGTTGTATCGCATCCAATCCAGGTCGTAGTAGCGGGCGTTCATCTGCCAGGTGATGTACTGCACCTCTTCGTCGCTGAGATGATGGGTCTTGAGGTTTGCATGCAGCCCGTCATATTTTGTAAAATCGTTCCTGGTGACAAGTCCCATCTCCTCCAATTCCGCTCTCATTTGCGTCTTGGGATAGGGCGTCGAGATGTAGAATATGGGGAAATCCACCTTCAGTTGCCTCGCCAGCCGGAAGTTTTCCCACATATCCTCTTCATCGTCATCCGGGTTGCCGCTGATGAGCCCTGTGGAGACTATGATGTTGTTCTCATGCAGATATCTCACCGCCTTTTCCGCATCATCGGACATCTTGCCCTTTCCCAGAAACTGCAGATTGCGCTTGTTTATGCTTTCCACGCCCAAAAAGACGCCATCAAAACCAGCTTCTCCCATTTTGTCAACCAGTCGCCTGCTCGAAGCTATGCCTGAGGCAGATGCCTGGGTCTTGTAGCGCAGATGGGTCAGGCCGGCATCGATAATGGCCTGGCAGAGCAGCTCCAGCCTCTTCGGGTCGAGCGTGATGTTGTCATCAGGAAAGAATATAGATCCGGCTCCGTGAGCCTCAGCATCCTGGATATCGGCTATGACCCGCTCTATGGAAAATTTGCGAAATCGTCGGCCGTACATGAGGTTTATGCTGCAAAACTTGCATCCCTGAGTGCATCCCCGGCTGCTCTCGACTGAGTCAATGGGGACATCGAAGCTGTAGAAGCCTTTTTTTATGAGACGCACGTCCCGGTTAGGCATCTTGATATCTTCAACTTTAAGAAGCGGCCTGCCTGGGTTATGAATCATCTTGCGTCCACTCTCAGAGTCGCCATTTACCTCATGGTAAGAGAGTCCCAGGATCCCTTTGAGGTTTTTGCCTTTTATAATGGCCTCCACCAGTTCCCTGAATGTGGCTTCCCCCTCGCCCCGCACGATATAATCGATGAGCTCCGCAACACTGCTGTTGCCTATCTCCTCGCAGGCAAGCGTGGGATGGTAGCCCCCAAAAACGGTCCGGGCTCCCGCCTCTTTTGCAATCCTTGCCAGCTCCAGTGCCTCATGGTACTGAAAGCTCATGGCGGTGAGGCCCACCAGGTCGTAGCCGTTCACGATTCTTTTGACATAGTCGCGGTGAGACTTCAGGCCGTGAATGTCTGCCACATGAACAGTGCAAATGTCATCCACATGCGCTGCCAGTGACACAAGCCCAAGGCTGGGCAGGCGGGCTATGCGGTCAAAGTCCGGCTGGACTACTGGCGAGGAGAGCAGAAGTATCTTCATCCGGCATCTTCATCCATTGCTTAATTCTCGATCCATCAGCTTTCACTCACTTCAAGC
>CABMDX010000177.1 GCA_902385025.1 uncultured archaeon
ACAGATACTTTCTCTGCCTTCATTCCGCTCATCTGGCCGGCCAACTTTTGCAGATACTCAGTAGAGTCGTTGTAGCCGGGTATCACCGGAATCCTGATCCAGATCCGGGCCTTACCCGAACTCATGGCTTTCTCCAGGTTGGATAGAATCAACTTGTTGTCCGCGCCTGTTCCATCACGGTGCTCGTCGGTATCAAGCTGTTTGATATCAAAAAGCACAAGGTCGGCGATGCCGAGGGCCTTTTCCAGCACACTCCACGCCACATGGCCTCAGGTATCCAGCGCAGTATTGATACCCAATGCTTTGCACCGGCCGAGAAGGGCCAGGGCAAAGTCCGCCTGCAAGAGCGGTTCTCCTCCTGAAAGAGTCACGCCGCCTCCGGAATTGTGATAGAAAGGCTCATCGCGGCGGCATTCGTCGACCACTTCGTCGAGCGTCATGGACTGCCCCGCCACCTCTATGGCGTCTTCCCAGCAGGCTTCTATGCACTTCAAACAAAGGTCGCACTTCTTCCTGTCCAGCCACAGCCCTGTAGAGGCCAGCGATAAAGCTCCAGGGGAACATACCTCTATGCAGCGGCGGCAGCCGTTGCACCTGGCTTCCCGCACCAGTATCTCGGGCTGCAGACTGATAGACTCCGGATTGGAGCACCACTTGCAATGCAGCGGGCAGCCCTTGAAAAAGACTGTTGTCCTGATACCGGGACCATCGTGGATGCTGTAGCGCTGGATGTTAAATACCAGCCCCTTCAGGTCCTTTTCAGCTTTATTGATGCCCGTGTTTCCGGTCTCCCGGGAGTCTAAAAGCACTGCGGAGTCCTGGCTATAATGGAATCCTGGATGCTCCTGTCGAGGTCGATAAAGTATGCCGCGAAGCCCGCCACCCTGACCATCAGGGTGGGATACTTCTCGGGGTGATCCTGTGCATCCTCCAGCGTCTCCCTGTTGACCGTGGAGAACTGGATATGGTGTATGCCCATGTCGGCAAAGGTCTTCAAGTACTGGGCAAAGACCTCGGCATTATGACCCACCAGGTACTGCGGCATGAAGCTCTGATTGAAGAGGTGGTTCCAGCTTTCCAGCGGATCCACCTTCGCCACGGACTTGAGGACCGCGGTGGGCCCTTTCTTGTCACGACCGGCCATGGGTGAGATGGTACCATCGTTAAAGGGGTCTCCGCTCATCCTGCCGTCGGGAGTGGGACCGCAGACGCGGCCGAAGCTCCACCAGGCAGTGGCGGCGGTGCCGTCCACATGCACCGAAGTGCCCCAGTTGGTCTTGCACTTGCTGGTCTCTTCCTCAATCCTGCGGGCGACTTCACTGGAGATCAGGTCGGCATAATCGTCATCGTTGCCGAACTTGGGCGCGCGCAGGAATAGCTGGCGGATCTCTTCAGAACCCTTCCAGTTATTCTTCAGCGCTTCCACAAGCTGTTTCATTGTGACCTTTTTATCGTCGAAAACAACCTTCTTGACCGCGGTGAGGGAATCGGCAACCGTGTTAAGACCAAAAAGCGTGACATCGCGGTAATCGGGCATATAGTTCCAGTCGCGCACATCCTGCGCCCTCTCTATACAATCGTCAATCACTGAAGACAGGAAGGGGCGGGGCGCCCACTCTTTATAGAGGGCATCGGCTATATTGGCGATGCGCACCAGGCGATGTATCACCAGGCGATAATTCTCGATAAATGCGTCGAAAAGGTCATCCATGGAGCCTATTTTCGCAGGATCGAGCACTTTATTGCCGGCTTTCTTATAGATGGCAAGCGGATCGAGGCCCAGCGCCTGGTTAAGGCAGAGGGGCGCCGGCACGCCGCTGGCCCAGGCCGAGATATGGCTGAAGTTCTTGCCCGGTATAGTGGGCACCATGCAGTTGTTGATGGAATAGTTGCGTGCATCTTCAAGCGGTGTGCCCAACTTGACCATCCTCAATACAACCACCTTGTCGTTGAAGATCGCCGGCTGCGGCATGCCCGAGGCCAGGCACTCGATTGCCTTGTCCACCAGCTTGCGAGGAATCCCGTCATGCCAGCGTAAGGCCAGCGGAGGCACGATGGCGCGCACGGTCTTGGTGGCATCAAGTATGATGAGGCTCATCTCGTTGGTCACGTCCCGTCCCTTGGCATCCACACCACCTATCGTGACGGTCTGAAATCCCAGCGCTCCGCCTCCGAACCCGGACCAGATGGGAGCATGCAAAAATCCGGTCTCCTGGAATTTAACGAAGAGGAACTCCACCAGTTCCTGGGCGGATTCCCGGGTTATCTTGCCTGCCGCCAGGTCCTTCTCGTAAAAAGGATTGAAGACCACATCGAAACGTATACCGGAACCCACCTGCGGTATCTCCAGGAAATTCACGACCAGGTGGATGAACCAGTAGGACTGAATGGCCTCATGCAACGTGCGGGCCGGGTACTCCGGCACACGATCGCAGATTGCAGCAATATTCTCGAGCTCTACCTTCCTGAGAACTTCTTTCTCGGATTTGGCAAGACTGCGGGCCAGCTCTGCATACCTTTTGGACCACCTGCAGACGGCCTCGAGAGTAATGATGGTGCTCTCCAGAAAATCCTTTTTCCTGACGAAATCTATACCGTTGATGGTCTCGTCCATGTATTCCCTGTCCAGCTTCTTCAACCTTTCCCTGGCTTCCTCCAGAATTCCCTTCAGGCCTATGGACAATATTTTGTCGTAGTTGGGAGTGGCGGATTCCCAGTTGAAGATCCAGAACTGCTCTTTAAGCTCAGGGGTCAGGTACTTCTTGCTCATGTGATGGATGGAGCGGTCGCCCCAGTACTCGCCTATCTCCTTCAGTTCTTTCCTGCCCTCATCGCTGAGCATGCTTTCGTAGACCTGTCCCGGCGCAGTCTCCCTGGCTATCCACTTCCAGGCCAGCTC
>CABMDX010000178.1 GCA_902385025.1 uncultured archaeon
GTTTGCCTCAAGAGAAGCCCACGTAGATCAGGCATTGCAAACGACTTCTGCTGCTCCTAGCTGACATCTCTCAGTAAAATCTTCCTAAATTTTTTATCTAAAAGAACAGGGGATATCTCTAATTGAGCGGCTCTGCTACTCTGAGATAAACATCCGCTAAACCCAAATGAGTATGTATAACTGTAGATTTATCCCTGTATCTCCTAGTATCTACGAAGCGAGAATACTATTTTATAAACATTTTTCCAACCTACAACTCCGTTATGTTACGCGCCGGATTGTGGCTTATCGTAATCGCTACCAGTGGCAGGGATTGATCGCTATGATAAGGTCGATCAAGTCAACTTGTGCATAATTCCAAGTATGTGGAATGGGAACTTTGCCAGAAAGGGATTTGGGCCGATTTGGGAGGATTGTATATTAAAATATGTGCAACTCACGGTTCTGGCGAAAAGTTCTATGGAACTTTTGGAAGAATTATTAAAAGTTACATAGGACTATTTCCCGTCAGCACACCACTAAAAAGCTATTTTCTACTGAATCAATCCAGATTCTATTCAGCCAGATTCTAAACTGAATCAAGCCCAAACAGAACACGCGAGACCAGAATCAGCTATGAAAGCTAAGGATTGTGAGATCTCATTTCTTCGCGGGCACTTGGCACAACTCAGCCAAAACATAAGTCAGATCTCGGAGAAGCTTCCACAGCTATCACCATCGCAGGAAGAGACCAAGAAAAAGGGCTGGAGGCAATTCTGGCGATAAGGAGCGAATGACTATGGACGATAGACCCGCAACCGAAGAGACCAAACCCAAATTCACGCCAAAGTCTTTCGAATTCATCCCGAAGCTCCGTGACAAGAAGGTTACTATTTGTTTGGTATCTGGCGGCCCATAAATTACAGTACCCTGGAGGGCTGCAATCCCCACGAGCTGTTTATCAGACCGCAAAAGGTCAGCTCCTGGTATTCAAGCATGCCATAGCCACGATCGAGGAACAGCCAAATAGCTTTGCGGACACATATCAAGGAGGACCATGAAGCTTAAGATAAGAACCACGGGCCCGAAAGTGCATGATGCGGGCTATAGGCCGTATCTAACCGAGCTGGCCATGCGCCTTGCATTCAGAGGCTTTGAAGTCTATAATGATGATGAAGACGGACAACAGGCCGTTATAGCCTTGATTGAGAGCGATAAACGAGTGATAAACAAAAGATCATGAAGTTCTATGATGCAGTCCGAAAGGATCAACCACAACTAGCAGACGTGAATAATGTGATCTCTGAGGATTATGCTGCGGATATAATGCCTTTGTGGCAATCGGCATCGATAAACACTGCACCTCAAATGAACAAGGCCATCCCGCTACTTCTGGATATGAGAGATGATCGGAAAGAGATGAAGGGCGATCTCAAAGCGGTGCGCAAAAATACAGATATAATCCCTCAGATG
The DNA here is from genome assembly GCA_902385025.1 of uncultured archaeon. GTDB lineage: Archaea > Halobacteriota > Methanosarcinia > Methanotrichales > Methanotrichaceae > Methanothrix. Next base: position 1,453 of record CABMDX010000178.1, read on the forward strand.
CATGAAGAAATTAAAGGCTTGAGAGAAGACATTCAGCCTGGCTATGGGATGACTCTTAGACAGGTACAGGCCGATATCAGAGCGATCAAAGAACGACTGGGTATGCAATAACCAAAAGCATCAGCCAGCTATCCTAAAAGCCCGAAGAAGAGATCAAGAAAAAGGGATGGTGGCGGTTCTGGAGGTAATGCTAAATCATCATGGATTTTTTGGTTTTTTGCTCGCTTTTGTCTGAATCCATGCAAATTTTCATCGAGGGAAAAATTTTTTAATTAAGACTTGCAAGTAACACATATGAAGAAAATCGTTGAAGATGATGTCGAGGATCTTGGGGTCGACGAATGCTGCAGCATCGCTGAGAGCATGATGGAGGAAATTAACCAGATCTCCCTTCTGGAGAGATCAACGCTCTCCTTAGGGCGGCATAAAGGCTCCCTGAAGAGGACGCTTCTGCGGCACATAAAACAGGCAAAAAAGGTCGCGCAGGTAGGATGATCTGGATGTGATCGACCTTTTTAATTGCATGGAGCACTGATGAAATAAACCGCGATCTTGAGGTGATCTCCTTTTTTGCTCCTATAACCCACCAAATTTTTTATATATTTTGCGACCCTGCTTTCGCTGAATTGCTTCCATGATTTTGCCCCAGTAATGTTTTCCTGAAAACAGGCAATAATCCAAATTAAATAATCATAATAGAAAGAAAATCATTTCTCTGTTTCTTATCCCTAATTCAACAATACAAATATTTATTAAATAATTCAGACCTCATTGATTCTGAAGCGAGAAAACTTCAGGAGCTATATTCATGTTTTTGTGGCCGATCTAGAATTCAAATCGTATAAAATTATTTTATTTATGTAAAGAGCGTCCGCATACGAAAACTATAAATATTAATTTAGCTAGTAATTTAATTGTGAACTCCAAAGCTTGCTCTATCCCGGAAAATTGCTCTGAGGTGGAAGTGGATCTTAAGAGACTTGACCGAATGCTCCAGGCAGCTCATAGGAGTTCCATTGAGGTAAAAGATGGTTATGACTTTTATGTCCTGGCCCTCAAAGAGTTCAACAAAGAGAACCTGTCTGAGGCATATCTCTACTCAGACAGGGCGAAGTACGAACTCACCTCTGCCATCAACGAGGCCAAGATCAAGATAAAAGGCTCCCGTTTCCATAGCCTGAGAACCCTTTCATACTTCTTCAAGCTCTATGGCCTTTACGCCGTGCTATATGCCACGCTTGCGGTCTTCCTCTTCAGCTTTTTGATCTGGAAATATGCTGAGGTGAGCATTCTCGGAGTACCCCTCTGGGCCTCATTCTTCGCGGGCCTTGGCTCCTCGGCCCAGATATTGACCGGCGTTGCCGACGACCTGCGCCGCTATGGCCTGGCGTCGCGATACAAGAGACTGTGGTACACGGCCATACCTCTGCTTGCCATGGTCTTCGGATATATGGTCTATCTGCTCCTCGGCTCGGATCTCGTCGGCGCGGGCGGAAATATGCATAGCAAGTCCTTTACGGTCATGTTTGTCTGCTTTTTAACCGGCTTTCTGACCAAGTGGCTGATCAACAGGCTCTCGAGGCTGTCGAGGGATATTTGAGCGGCTGCATATTATACTATTAATTATATTTTTTCTGAAATTCCAGTGCAACCTTTAATATCGTGTCTCTAAATGCCTTTGTCAGCTCTGGAATAAAGTTACCGCTCTCGGTATCCGTAAGCCAGGGACACATGGTGGTCGATGATATGAAGTTCATGGTTATTAAATTCGCATCGCTGACATAGACTCCCAGCCGCTTCATGAAGGTGCGCAGGAATTTTTCTCCGTAAACCTCAGGCTCGAACTGCGATGTGGTGATGATCAGCGGAATGTTCTTGTTCTCCTTGGGATCGGGCTTGAGGCTGAGGCGCAAGAAGATCTCCTGATTGAACAGATTGGCTCTTTCTGGGTCTGAATTGAGCTCGCCCTTTTTGTTCTTGAAGTTGAAAGCATAGGTGATGATGATCTGGTCGGAACCCAATTTCTTAAGTAATTTCATGGCCTCAGGCTTTATATCCTTGTTCTCCTTTTTAATGATCTCCGCTCTTATAAAATCCAACTGGGCATCGATCTCTTCCTTGCTCTTGCCCTCCTTCTCTGCTGGAATCTGCTGCACAGGGACGACGACGAATGGGTCATCGGATTTTGCCATGGTGACGATCGCAGAATAGAAGCGTTTGCTATTGAAGAGCGCTTTTCCGAGGATTTTTCCATAGCCGCTCTTATCAGGCCTTATGATGCGATGGCTCAGATAGACGGCAGCAGCAGAAGCTCCCGGTTTTGATCCTTCGATGCCAAATACGCCCATGGCAGCGTCCACCTTTTCGCCGTGATAGACCTCAGGAGCGAGAAATGCCACCAGATTTCTCATGCTCTTATTGCGGTAGCACAGTCCGCCCGCAGGATAGGGAATATATCCCGCTTTGTGCGGATCAATGGTCACAGAGTCTGCTTTTACAATAGCCTTATACTGCTCTATCACATATTCACTGAGCATGAGGTCCGGCGTGAATTTGTCAGCAATGGCCACTGCCGCCTCGTGATCCGGATCTCTCAGAAGGCTTGCAAAATATCCACCCCATGCGGCATCCACGTGTATGGCAAACTCCAAACCCATCTTGCGATACTTCTCACGCAATATAACGACCTTTGCCAGAGGATCGACTGCGCTTTCTTCAGTCGAACCCAAAACCGCAACCACCATTAAAACCGATTGGTGTTTTTCAAGGCATATGGACAATTCCCGATCCAGAAGGTCAACATCCATTCTGGAATTCGAATCCACGCCGATATTGATAAAATTATTCTTTCCAATGCCTAGAACGGCCGCATTCTTGCGCCAACAGTAGTGTTTTGTGGATGGACCCATGACAGTGGTCTGCAATATGTCGCTGATGTAGCGCCTATTGAATTCCTCGAATCCAAGGCTTTGAATGAGATAGGGGTCCAGAGCTGCTGTAATCGCATTGGAACTGATATTGTAATCTTCCTGCATCCTTTGAGTAATGGCGAGGACATCATCGACGAGCAAATTCATGAGCGTCCAGGAATCGAGCTCAATCAATGGAAGCCGCATGCCACTTGGAACAGGAACGTCTATATCCCTGGCCCTGGCCAGGCCGCTCTCGTTTTCCAGGGCGGCTTTAATCGAAATTGGATAATATTTCAGGTTGCGCGCAGCCCACATGGCCTCCAAATTGGCGACCGATCCATCGCAAGTAATATGGCCCCATGGCCTTATGGAGTTGTTATCTTCCGGAATTTTGAAACCAAGCATTTTGCAGAGATCGTCTCCAACCAGTGCTTCGAGGTGAGACGTAACGGGCGAAGCCTCTGCTGCGACATTATTCTGATTGTAGAGCATGGCAGAGAAGTACCCCAGCATTCCTGGGATTGTCAGGTCCCAATTCATGTGAGCCTGGTATCGGTAGCTGAAGAACGGCACCGATCCCCTCAGCGTATCAAGCAGATTATGATACTCCTCGGCGATCTTCTCCACGCTCTGTTTATATTCCTGGCTATTTTTTATTTCATCTGTGACGTACTTTGGATCTTTTTTAAAGAATTCAATTCTGTCGTTGCAGTGTGCTCTGATTCCTTCAGTTATGAGATCGATAAAAAGATCCTGATTTTCTGCTTTGGGACCCAAGAACCAGGCGCCAAGGGATTCTGTTCCTGCTCCCCTTAAATTTAGCAACCTCTCCGGGCGCTGATTCTTCAGGTATTCATTCATCTGTCTGACATAATCAAGCTGTCGAGGACGAAGGGCGTGCACCATCTTCTACCACTCCTAAATGGGATACATCACTTCAACTGAACCGATAAACATGGAAAAATAATTATTTTCCATTCTATGTCAGCTCTCTCTGGAAATATTCCTAAATAAAGTCTTCGAAATATTTAATAGTGTAGTAATTATGAAATTTTGTTCTAAAAAGATATTGGCAAGCTAACTTACAAATCCACGCGGAGCAACAGGATATTGGAATAAAATAAGCATGAGATATATGATGATTGGATTTCTCCGACAAATTGAAATAGGTTACCCAATATGTATTAATTGAAATCCATTCAGGCGCGAGGAAAATATGGTTTCATTTAAAGTTTATTTACCAAGGGGGTCAGGCATAAGGACCGTTGAGATCACTCAGGAAACTACTGTAACAGAAGCGA
>CABMDX010000179.1 GCA_902385025.1 uncultured archaeon
GGGAGGTAAATCCCCTATTTAGGCTGTCTCCCTCGGGAACTGGGCCTTGGTTGGTACCTTGAAGCAGGTGCAATCAAAGACTCCAGTTGCGGACTTGAAGACCTTCTTGTCGAGGATATTCATGTCGGCGAATCCACCGAAGCAGCAGGGCAGCCAGTCATCTTTGGTCAGCTTGAGGTAGTAGGGCACCTCGAGAGTCATGTTCTTCTCGATATGATAGGTTCCCCAGTAGTCCTCATCGATCTCAACGGCTGGATCCTTCAGGGCGCTGGACCACATCTGTTTGCCGGAATACCAATTGCTGGGATTCTTGAGGTCGTACGCAACGTTTCCTGCATTGTTCTCGTTTGCCTGCAAGACGCCTATGTGGGCTTTGCCGTCGGTTACATCCTCGTTAATCTTCATCTGAGTGTATCCAGTACCGATAAGTTCTGGATCGTAGGTGAAGTTGAACAGATCCTTGATGTTGACCTCCAGCTCCTTATCCAGGGCGTGAGCGTACTCAACCTCATGGTGCATGCTGGTGCCTGCGCGATAATTCTTTGCCCAGGTCTTCTCCTTCAGCAGGGAGCTGTAATCCAGTGGGTTTGCAGCATAGTAACCATTTCCAACTGCAATCCTCATGGGTGCATAGGTCATGACGTTGTCTTCCTTGAACTGGATGCAGTTCTGCTCGAAATCGTTGTAATCTGAGTAGACGTTGTGCGTGGTCTTGTTCAGATGCTGGTAGGTCAGCGTGGCCTCATTGTTGATAGAGCCACTACCGTGAGCGTAATTCTTGAGCTCTGCATTTCCAGCCCGGGCATACAGGTAGGTCATGAAGTAGCCATTGCCCTGCACGCTCTGCTCAAAGTTGAAGGTAGTATTCTTCTCTTGGTATGCGTTAGGATACGTGTATGATTCTCCACCCCAGGACGTGGGCCAAGATTTTGGGTCCAATTGACCAAACGCGGCCATTGAACTTCCTGTAAGTACAACTAAAACCATAGCTATCAATAAAGCTAGCATTGCCTTCTTCAGATCAATCCCTCCATCTAAAGCGAATGATACTATTCTTATTTATGCTTCTGTTTTCTCTAGGGCAACTCACCTATTTTAATCTGTTGATTGCCCCTTATCATCGAAAATGATATATTTGGTATTAGCAGCTAGATTAAAAACCAATTCACAATTATTCCGAGATAAAATTATGGAGTTTAATCAAAAAATGTATTTTGCTACAATATATTAAAATAAATTGTTAAAATAAATTATAAATAAAATTTTACATATTTTTGTAATGGGGGCTTTCACAAAAAAGTATTAATCCCAAGAACGCATAACCAAAAGATTAATACGTAAAGGGTTTCTCGATAGGTACTAGTATGCTCGCTCCTATCGATCTTATGAGAGGTCATCTTTTGGTTATACCAATCGCATCAGAGCCAGGCAATTCGAGCATTTATTCGAATGTGGATAATTGTTATACATCGATATCCGGATCGATCATAAGGTTTGTAAATTGAGCATGCAAAAACCCCACCATGTATAGTACCAAAGAGAAGCGCTTCGCCATCCCGGCGAAGGGTTCCCGGGTTTTTTTGGTTCCGGAGCGGGACCAAAACCCCAGCCGTGGGCTGGAACAGGAGGACAAACGGGGGATGCTGGCAGAACTGGAAGATAAGAGAGGCAAACTCAGACAGGAGTCCCTTGCCTTCAAGGATAGACGCAGCCAATTGAATGCCGAGGCGAGCAAATGGGCCGCCAAGAGAAATGAGCTCAACAAGGCCACCAAAGAGCTGATAGATAAGGCCCAAGAGCTCAAAAAGCTGCGGGACGAGAATAATAAGAATGTAGCTGAATCAAAGAAGGAAAGGGACGAGTTCAACGAAAAGACCAACTTGCTCTACGCAAGGATCGACGAGATCCGGAAGAAGTATAATCTCACAGGCGAGCGGTCCATAAGAGACCTGCGCCGCGAGATCGATCACCTGGAGTTCCGGCAGCAGACAGAGGTCTTAAGCCCAGACAAGGAAAAGCAACTGGTTGATAAGATCGCCGCTTTGCATTCAGAGTTCCGGAGTCGCAAGGAGCAGCTGGAGAAGAATGAGGAGCTGCGCAAGCTCCTGGATGAAGCACAGGCCATGCGAGATCAAGCTTCCGATTATCATGATCAAGTTACAAAGTTCGCGGAGCTGGCACAGCAATATCATGACCAGATGATTGCAACCTTCAAAGAAGCTGATCAGACCCGTGCCGAAGCCGATGCGGCTCACAAGGAGTTCGTCAAGGCCCAGGAGGCAGCGGACGAGCAGCACAAGGAGTTCATTCGCACCCAGCGAGAGGTTCGCGACTTTGAGAAGGTCATTGTTGGCTTGAAGAAGAAGAACCGGGACATCAAGGAAGATCGCGCCAAGGAAGTTGCCAAACGCGAGGCCGAGGAGATCCTTACCCACTTCAGGCAGGGCGAGAAGCTGAATACGTCCGACCTGCTCAGGCTGCAGCGTGCCGGCCTGGTTTGATTACATATACAAATTTAATACTAAAAGGGCAGAGAACCTGCCCCTTTCTCAGATTTTAGCACCGTAAGCTTTTAGATATCTTCCTTCAGAAATGCCCCGGATGATCGAAATTCGCCTGTTCTTCGGAAGGCCGGTTATCCGGGACAGAGCAAAGTTGCTATCCGCACTCCGGGAGATGAAAGAACGCACCGGTTGCGTCGTGCAGGCCCTGGATGCGGACAGGATCATCAGCGAGAGGCATATCTCGTTTGCCGCCATGAAAGCCATGAATGCATTCTCCGAGGAGAGAAATATCGCCAAAGACGAGGGGATGGAGATCATGCGCTACGCTTCAGGAGAACGGCAGATTGAAAGGGCATTGACCATAGGAATCGCTGATTCCACAAGGCGACTGGCACTCATCCTCGTCAGCTCTGGAGAGAAGTCTCGCTGGCCAGCCGCTGCAGAGCTATCGGCAGTTATCGAGCCAGATGGACTGGGCTGTCTTTTCCGAAGGGAGGATATAAAAGAGGTCTTTCATATCTCTCCCGAGGAGTTAGAGGTCGTTGGCGAAGAGCGAATGGAAGATCTGGTCATAGAAAGGGTAGCCCTGGTAGATACATACCGGTGAAGCGAACAGGAAGGATTTGGTTCTACGATGAAGGAAGAATTCTACACCCAGAAGCGATGGCTCAACTGGATGAATAAGGTCAAAGACAGCAACTTCAAGCTCACCGAGGCGGAGGACAAGAACTCAGGTGCGGTCTTCATCTACATCATGGATGATGTGGTACTGGCCTGCTTAAAGGTCATAGCTCGCTCGGAGAGGGAGATCATAACTCCAGAGGAAGCCATCGCGGAGATCGCCGCCATAAGATCGATAGTCTTCCAGGAGCACGAATCCATGGGAGACGATGCCGATCTGATGCTCGAATCCCTTAAGACCTCTCTTGCTGCAGTTTTTGTCTCCAGCCAGCGCTATATTACCGCGAGCTTTGACCGGGAGACTCCCCTCGACGAGATGATAGCAAAGGCAGTGGCAGCAGAGCAACAGGAGAATCTGGATGAGGCCTTTGATCTTCTAAGCCAGGTGGGCGCCAGAGTCATAGGCGGAGAGAGCATTCCAGAGACAGGCGACCTGCCCTACTGCATGACGGCTGAACTCATGGACGGAATTGACGCCATATCCGCGGCCATGCTTGGAGATGACAGCTACAAGGATGATGACGGTACTGAGGATGCAGGCGACCTGGTCTGATAACTTTTGCCACGGATAGGTCCTGCCTTCGCCCCAAAAAAGCAGAAGAATAGATAGAAAAACTAAAATAAAGCTCTCAGCCCGTCTTCCTGGTAATCACTTCGCATCCGTCTGGCGTTATGATAGCGGTATGCTCTGCCTGGGAGACCAGCGCACCCTCTACCTCCCAAAGCACGGGATATCTGTGCAGCACGCCTGCACGCAAAAGCTGCATGAGAGAATATTCCGCTCTTTCGCCCGTCAGCCACCGGCGTGCAAAGGGAAGGGTCTTGTAGCGTTCCGAGATTTCCTTCATCAGCTTTCGCGCCTGGGGAAGTCTCACAGGTTTCGAGGCAGAAAGGCCGTAAATCTCGTTGACGGGTGCCTCACTGATTCTGCCCGAGCCATTGGTTGCAAAGGGCTCAATTGCTATGACGTCGCCCTCTTTCAGGATTATGCCCTTATCTATGGCTTTGTTGGGCACAACTGGCTCATCATGAGCCACATATCTGGAGAGGCCATGGCCGGTCAGATTGGACACGGGCCTGTAGCCATAACCCACGATGGTCTTCTCGATGGCGGCCCCAATCGTAGCAGTGCTCATTCCAGGCCCCGCAAGCTCCAGTGCCGCCTCCAGTGCCGAGCGCGATGCCTCCACCAATTCACGGTGACCGGAAAGGTCGACGGTGATGGCTGCATCTGCCACATAGCCGTCTACATGAACGCCCACGTCCAATTTTACCATGTTCTCGCCAAAGATGCTTTTATCATCCGGGGAGGGCGTGTAATGAGCCGCGTTCCTATCAAGGGAAATGTTGCAGGGAAAGGCAGGCTGTGCACCCCTGGACCTTATTATGCCCTCAACAAATTCGGCAACCTCCAGAAGA
>CABMDX010000180.1 GCA_902385025.1 uncultured archaeon
CCACCGTTGTGATTCATCTGGGGCTTATCGATCTGGAGAAGAACCTTCTCCGAGTTCAAGTCGACTGTATTTGGATTATCCTTCGAGACCCGAAACTCTGAGAGACGATTGGTGCAGCTCCAGCCTTGTGGGGCAGATGATCGCAGCGGGGCACTATAAAAGACAAAAACGCGCCCATTTTGGGCGAAATCGGGATGGAATGCCAGCCCCAGAAGTCCTCGCTCGTCATATCTGGGTGAAAGCGTGACCATGCGGTCGGATACATTCAAGAAAGGCACTTCCTGCAGCTTCCCATCTGCTGTGACCATCTTGACAAGGCCGATCTGGTCTACGGCGAACATGCGCCCCGATGCATCAGAAGAGCTCTGGTATTCCATAGGCGCCGTAAAGCCTTCTGCCACAAGTTTCAGGGCTATTGCAGGTATTAAATTCTCTGTATTGTTCCCCGTACTCGAATCTGTCGGGAGGGCATTCATCTGTGCCTGGACGGATTTCGAGGAATTTGCCCCTGTCAAGGCAACATTCTGGGGTGTTACTATCACCTCACCCACCATCGAGGGATGGATCTGGCATTGGTATGGAAATGTCCCGGGCTTGGAGAATGTAAAATTGAACATTTCGCCATCAGCAATATTTCCGGAATTGAAGCTTCCGTCCGTGGCCGTTATCGTATGCTCCACAGGGTCTCTGTTGATCCATGTAATTACAGTCCCAGGAGAGATAGTAATTGTGCCGGGCTGAAAAGAAAAGCCCTTGATCTCAACAATGCTTATCTCAGATCGCGACTTATCTATGCAGCCTGAAATTCCAATAGAGAATATTAGCAGCAGTGTGATCAGCAACATCTTGGTCTTATCCATTTGGATCGCTCCGTTCTAAAAACTCTTGGATCCTATAAGGCACCCTCGGAATAAATAATATTTGGAGTGCGCCGGAAAAGGCAGCAATAAGCGGGGAAAGCAGCTTTCCTGCCAATATCAAAACCTTTGGAAAAATATTTGGTAATGGCCTTCAAAGGCGTGATGAAAGCATAGCAAGTGACTCCAGCACTACATCTGGCGTCACCCCCGAACTCTTGGCCAGGTCCTCGCGATACTTGCCGGTCTTCACAAGAATTCCCTGCATGCCCATGGCCTGCGCTCCGCCCACATCGGTAAGTATGTCGTCTCCGATCATCGCTGCCTCTTTTGGCCCCAGTCCCATATCTTTGAGGGCCATATCGAAGAACTCCCGTGACGGCTTTCCCATCAGTTTTGCTTTCTTTCCCGTAGCATACTCCAGTGCTGCAACGAATGGGCCCGTCGACAACACCAGCCCTTCAGCCTCCTGCCAGTATCTATCCTTCTCCAGGGCCAGGATCTCGGCACCCCCCAGGATCAGCCTCAGGGCCTGGTTCAATCGCTCGAAGGTGAAGCTGTTCCCGGCATCCCCCACCACAACACAGTCAACATCCTCCTTGGCGACTGTAATTCCGGCATTCTCAAAATCCTTATGCACATCTCCTGCCGTGAGCAGGAAGCATCTCTTTTGTCCCGTGCTCTTCATATGCCTTATGGCGGCCAGGGGCGGAGTGAAGATGCGCGCAACAGACACATCATAACCTAGGCCCAAAAGCCTCTCGGCGACTGAGCTCTGGCACCTGCGCGTGGAGTTGGAGACAAAACGATAATCATATCCCCGTTCCTCCATCTGCTCCAGGCATTCCCTGACTCCGGGAATGGGATTCTTGCCCACGTAAAGAACGCCATCCAGGTCGATAAGAAAGGCCTGAACCCCTACCTTGCTCTTAGGTTTCATCATTGCGCTATTCTTATCTTCTTGTATGTATATTCTTCAATGCATTGGAAGTGTCTTATCATGCCTTCTCAAAAGCTGGATTTCGATAAAGCTGCCGCTTCCTGGGACGATGAGCCAAGAAGACTAAAGCTTGCAGAGGATGTCTGCGCCGCCATACTGAAAAATGTCGGATCGCCAGCAGGCATGGATGCTCTGGACTATGGATGCGGCACCGGGCTTGTGACCCTTGGCCTGCAGCCGCATATTCATTCTATCACCGGGATCGATACCTCGGAGGGAATGCTCGGGGTTCTGAGAAAAAAGGTCGAGAAGCTAAAGCTTTGCAATGTGCAAATCCAAAACATCGATCTTCAGAAGGAAGATGCCCTGAATAGAAGCTATGATCTGATAACAAGCAACATGACAATGCACCATATCAAGGACATCCGACCGCTCCTCGATATATTTTTCAAACATATGTTGCCGAACGGACATATCTGCATTTCTGATCTGGATCTGGAGGGAGGGCTGTTCCATGAGAATAATGAGGGCGTATTTCATTTCGGATTTGACAGGAATTGGCTGCGAGAGGTCTTCATAGAGGCGGGGTTTACAGATGTGCATGCCCAGAGCGTGGCGGAGATGAACAAGCCTGACGGAAATGGAGAAATGAGACGGTTTGGCATATTTCTGATAGCGGGGAGAAAGAGGATTTGACGCCTGGACGATCCCGCTACCATGGAAGGCGAATAGCTCAGATACGTTCCAGACAATTCCCTGGAAAACCTAGATAAGCTCAATCGACAGGATGAACCGGGATGAAGTATCCAGAATGCGACCTGAAAGGCCACGGACCTTGCAGCGGGCCCCTCTGCCAGCGCGGCATAAGCCTTAATCATATGTGTGACGGGCATGTTAGGCTACAATCATACTGGACCGAGCATAATCCAGGCAAGAAGCTAAATGATTGGCTCGACGAAATGAGTAATGTAGAGCGTGAGGCGATATTGAGGAAGTCTTCTGCAAGGGGCAAGCACTGGCGGGAGACAGAGTCGCGTCCGACTGACGGCTCTGGTGATGACTAGAACATCAGAAAGGAGCTTCCGTGAGCTGAAACGATAGAAATTCTGCAACGGTGCTTTGCCATCAGATCGTAATCTGCATAGGCTGCAGGCTGACGAGGGTGGCAACCATCGCGTGCTGATGCATGATGGGCATGACCCGAGGGACGGATGTGCAGATGCTACCGGACTGGGGCGCATTCGCACGGACGGGTGAGAAAGACAGGCTGCCGGATTTTTTATCAGGAGAAAAATTAATGATAGATGAGCGCCTTTTATTTCAGGTGCATTTGCGGTCAATGCTGCATCCAATAAGGAAATGACGTGATCGCCTCTATAAATCTCAGGAAGGGAATCGCAATTAAAATCATCGCCAACTGATCTAAAACTATCGGAAGGCGATTGACCGGCAAATGAAAGGGTCCAGATGATCTACCTATATTATGGCGACCGTTTCTTGAACTACAACTTCGGACCGGAGCATCCTCTGAATCCGATGAGGCTCGGTCTCTCCTATAAGCTGATCGAAGATTCAGGGCTAATCGATTGCCAGACAGAATTAATTAAGCCCACATCTGCCGGCGAGGTGGATCTGCATCTAGTCCACACCCTAGAATATATTGAGGCAGTGAGACTGGAGGAGCCTGACCCGGCCTTCGGACTGGGAAGCGATGATACGCCCGTATTTCCTGGAATATTCGAGGCATCACGCTTTATGGCAGGAGGCAGCATTGATGCTGCTAAGAAAATGCTGCAAGAGGATTGCATTGCCTTTAACCTCGCAGGCGGCCTCCATCACGCCTTTCCTGCACAAGCTTCTGGCTTTTGCGTCTTCAACGATGCAGCCCTTGCAATTTGTATTCTCAGGAAGAAGTTCTCCCGGATTCTCTACCTGGACATAGATGCGCATCACGGCGATGGCGTGCAGCAGATCTTCTATGAGGATCAGGATGTTCTGACCATATCTCTTCATGAATCTGGAATGTACCTCTTTCCCGGGACCGGATTTGCAGATGAAGCTGGTGCAGGCTCGGGACGAGGGTACTGCGTGAATGTGCCCATGCCAATGTATGCTGCAGATAAAGAATATTGCCTGGCCTTTGAAGAGATCGTGCCGAAGCTCTATGAGTGGTTCCAGCCAGAGGTCGTGGTGGCAGAGCTGGGAATAGATACTCATTATTCCGATCCTTTGACCAGCTTGAATGTTACGCTTAAAGGCTACACGTATATGGTGCGTCGGTTGATTGAGCTGACGAATCGGTATTCCAGAGGAAGATTGCTCGCCCTGGGCGGCGGGGGCTATAATCTGGCAGTTGTGCCAGCCGCCTGGACAGGGGTCCTTCATCTCATGAGAGGTGAGCCGCCCTGTGAATATCTGCCGCCTTCCTTTGTGGAGTTCTTTTCCAATGAGGTGGGCTATGTGCCAATCTCCCTTCCGGATATGGATATAAAGCTGGGAAAAGAGACACAAAAAAGGGTCTCTGCAGAGCTTGCCGAGACCTTGCAGAGCCTTAAGGCGGTCCATTCCAGGATTCATCCCAGAAAATTTTGAACTGATTTGCGCATGTCTTATCTGGTCTTGCCTGGCATTCACCTCTCTTCGGCGAACATGAGCCTCATCTGCTGAGCTTCTCCATCAAGGTTTGACGGCTTGAAGCCCATCTTCTTGATCAGGCTTAAAGCTGGAATGTTATCCTTCAAAACCTCAGCCGTAAATCCGAGAAGTCCGTTC
>CABMDX010000181.1 GCA_902385025.1 uncultured archaeon
AAGGATGGCATCCAAAGCTTGATCGGATACCGCTGCCACATCCTGGCGGGCATCGATCATCCGGAAGCGCCCCGGTTCCAGCGCCGCAAGCCTCCGGAAGTTCCCGTCTACCTCCTGCAAGAACTGCTGGCTTTCAAACTTCTCGCGTCCTTTGCGCGAGCTGATCCTCTTGCAGGCCAGAGACGGGTCCAGGACAAAGAGCAGTGTTATGTCGGGCGGAATATTCCAAGGGCGAAAGGTGCTTTGGATCCAGAGCACCGGATCGGGGACAATGCCACGCAGTGTCACGCCTTGATAAGCAGCTGTAGAATCGGCATATCTGTCCGAGATTACTATCGCCCCCTCCTGCAAAGACGGATGAACGATCCTGGCCAGATGGTCGGCGTGGTCAGCCATAAATAAAAAGAGCTCTTCCATTCGCCTGGACACCTGCGAATCTCCGGCACCCTCCCTGGAAAGGCGAGATCTTATGAGCTTTCCTGCTTCGCTCGATGTTGGCTCGGCAGTCAGAACCACATTTCTTTGCAGCATAAGCTCACGCAGCTTTCTGGCAATATGCCTCGCTGCGGTGCTCTTTCCAGAGCCATCGATGCCCTCCAATGTGACGAGCAGTCCCTTCACACTTTTTTGTCAGGATTATGAAGCAAGATTAACCTATCGCTATTCAATGAGAAAATGGTTATCGCCCGATACTAACTCTGGCACGTCATCCGATGGGTATCCCCGCGTCAGTCCAGCAACCCTCGCAACGGGCGTCTGTACCGCATTTGGGTTGTCTCATGGTCATAGGCAGACATTTGTCAATATCCTACCATAAGGACCTATCAACGCGGCCTGTAGTCCCCTTCTTGCACCAGCACTCACAGCAAAACAACTTCTGAGCTCGTACCAGCCCTCTAAAGGGACATCAATAGAATGTCTCAAGGATTTATAAAGTTATCTGCAAATTGGCAGTTTGTGCTTTCATTTTTCCCTTAAGTCCCGCGCTCGCCCAGTAAGCTTTAAGTTAAAGTTCTACATTAACAATGCTGAGGTGCTTCGTTTGACCGACAAGATCTATGTAATTGGGCACAAGAGTCCGGATACCGATTCTGTAACCTCAGCCATAACCTATGCCAATCTGAAGAACGCAATGGGCATGAAAGAGGTCGTCCCTGCAGTCGCAGGAGATATCAACGGCGAGACCAAGTTTTTGCTGGACTTCTTCCGCGTTCCATATCCCGAGAAGCTCATCGATGCCACCGACAAGAAGGTCATCCTCGTAGATCACAATGAGATGGCTCAGGCCGTGGACAAGCTCAATATGGAGAACATTGTAGAAATCGTCGACCACCATAAGATAGGCGGTCTTGCAACTGGCAAACCCATATTCTTCCTCAATGAGCCGGTGGGCGCGACGGGCGGCATTATCGCGAACCTATACGAGCAGAACGGGATTGCTATCAGCAAGGCCATGGCAGGCTTAATGATGTCAGCCATCCTCTCAGATACAGTGCTCTTCAAGTCACCAACATGCACACCTCGCGACAAGGCCGCAGTCGAGAAGCTGGCCAAGATCGCGCAGGTTGACCCCATGAAGTTCGGCATGGATCTGCTCAAGGCCAAGAGCGACATCTCCGCCAAATCCGCCAAGGACATCCTCCTGGGCGACTTCAAGAAGTTCAACTTCTCCGGCACCAAGGCAGGTGTGGGGCAGATTGAGGTCATGGATCTGGCAGATCTGGCACCCAAGAGAGCAGCTATCCTTGATGAGATGAATAAGATGAAAGAGGCAGAGAAGCTTGACATGATCGTGCTCATGCTCACTGATGTCATGAAAGAGGCCAGCGATCTTCTATTTGTGGGCAGTGATGCCGCAGCCAAGGGCTTCGAGAAGGCTTTTGCTGGAAAGCTCGCCAACAACTCCATCTATAAGGAGAAATGCCTGTCCCGCAAAAAGCAGGTCATTCCTCCTCTGGAAGGCGCCTTCAAGTAATTAATCCCAAGAGAAAGGGAGGATAAAGGCGGCATGATGCCGCCTTCATCAATCCTTCCAGCTGATTTTCCACAGCCCATCCTTTTGATAAGCAGAAAATTTCCTGAATCAGTTCTTTTTAAAATAGTAATATATTTTAACAATAAACATATAGTTAGGATTCGATTGACAGGAACCGCTGTTCAACTGCGGTCACCTGCTGGAGTGCACCAATTCCTTCGCTGCATTCAAACGCACCAGCGGCTTGGATAGATGCCGTCGTGCGCAGGGCGGCACCTCATAATGACCGTTCTCCAGACCACGTTTCAGAGTTCTCCTTTCGCGACCTTCTGCCCTTGTCTTACAGCGGCGGCAGCGGTAGCCCTGCCCTTTGCCGGCGGATTCCATTCGCCTGGCGCATTGTGGACAAACTGGAGCAAGTAGCATCTCCTGCGCGGCAAGATGCATTATATTGATCTTCTCAAGGTTGAGTGCCCCTTCCTGCACCGCCCCAAAGACCTCTATCTCGTCTCCTGGCATAAGCTGCTTTACAGCTTTGCGGAAGTTTTTGGTAGGCTCAAACGCGGCGCACTTGATTTGCGCCCCAAAATAATCCCAAAGATTAAAGAACAGATGCCCGCCCTCGATTACGACAGGCATATCCGCCACATATCCTCTCAGTCTGTAGCTTTGCGAGTCCTTTGTATCTCCTATCTTGCCAGGCAGGATGTGAGCATCTGTGCCCTGGTTGGTCCAATAAAGCACCCTTCTTTCCCATGGCTCGGATCTTATGGTCTGGAAGGCCTGCTCGATCGCCTCAGGATCGCTGCCCCGTATGCCGAAAAGAACCGGATCGCCGGTATGCGGAGCAAAGACTATTCTATTATTATGATGATCTACCGTATCCCATGTGAGTGGATAGGTGAGCGCATCTGCCGCCCATACGGACATTGGATCGATATATCTCTTCGTGCCCCACCGACTGCGCTCCCGGTAGGCGATAAGCTCGTACGTAAAGTCCGGGAGGTCAGAGCCTACAGCCGCCAGGGCTCCGATCAGGCCTCGCCCCTTCTTGAAGCCACGATGCCAGATATTCTCATCCTCCAGGATCGCTCTTGCCTCCTCGATCTCCAGAATCTCTGTGACTGCGCGATGGTAGAAGCGCTTCATTTGTGCCGTGACTTTTTCGGCGATCACGAGACCGGGGTTGGTATTCGCCCCGGAGAAGTCGGAAAACTCCAGGACCGTCCGCAAGGCCGTCTCCCTGACCTCTTCAGTCCTGTTGCTTTCCAGCTCAAATGCCAGTGCGGCATTCCCGCGAGTCTTGTAGCGGGCGCAGGGGTTGAGCCGGATGAGCCTGGGCAGGCCTTTTATCTCTCCCCAGCGCCCAAGCCTCTCCATGAGCACTGCGGCCAGGTATGTCGTGCACAGGCCCCTTTCAGAATCAGTATCATCAATTCCAATAAACATGGTCAGCCTTAAATAGCCGTCAAACGGAGATATATAATGATGGATAAGGAACTTCTCGCTGAACGCGTTGAAGAGGTTCTCAGGCAGGCCGGGTTCACAACCTCGGATCGCTGCTATCTCCGTCCAAGGAGCTTCGACTTCGCCGCCAGAAAGGGAGATCTGTTCCTGCTGCTGAAGATCCTCTCCAACATCGACGGCCTCAATGAGCAGTCAGCTCTGGAGGTGCGCCGACTGGCTCAGCATCTTTTCGCGAGCCCAATATTGGTTGGCGAGAAGACAAGAGATCAGTACCTGGAACGGGGTGCAGTCTATTTCCGCTACGGCATACCTACGGTTAGTCTCTTCACTCTGGCAGATTGCATACTGGAGGGGGCTTTGCCCCTGGTTTACGCTGCTCATGGCGGGCTTTATGTGCGAATCGACGGCGCACGCATGCGCGAGCTGCGCCTTGAGCGCGGCATATCCCTGGGATCGCTGGCATCGGACCTTGGCGTCTCTCGCAGGACCATAAGCAAGTATGAGATGGAGGATATGGACACCTCGGTAGATGTGGCCTTGAAGCTTGAGGAGATCTTCGAGCAAGAGCTGATCCAGCCTGTGGACCCCTTCCATCCAGAGGCTGTGGAGGAGGAAAAGGGCCCAGTGACGGATAATATTTTGCGTCTGCTTCTTGAGATCGGCTTTGAGGTAGTGCCCACCGCGCAGGCTCCCTTCAATGCCATAACCAGAGACGACAGCCTTGTGGTTCTCACCGGCGTCAGCAAGTTCTCTCAGAGCATGCTCAAGAAGGCCCGCCTGATGAGCAGTCTTTCCGAAGTGGCCAAAACCAAGTCGGTTGTGATCGTGGATGGAGAGACAAAGCTGGAGTGCATTGAGGAGACGGCCCTCATCGAGAAGCGCGAACTTGAAACCCTCGACGAAATAGACGAGTTCGAGGATTTGGTGGCGGAAAAGCAGAATAAGTGAATGCAATATTTCCGCTTTTTTCTTTTTTCCATAAATGTATTGCAATGGTGTAGAGTCCCGAATGTTTGGACTTTATATACTCCCACCAGAGTTTTACATTCTTTTTCTATCATTTAATTCTGTCTCCATGCGATTCAAGAACATTCCTAACTTGCAGCCTTCCGGCAACCTGG
>CABMDX010000182.1 GCA_902385025.1 uncultured archaeon
GATGAGTGAGGCTGATGCCGGTGTTCCCATTCCCATGCCCACCCCGAGCAGGGCGAAGAGGAGAGAGACCTCTGCTAGGCTATGGGCATGAATAAGCATGAAAAAGGATATCACGCCCAGGAGACAGGCTGCGAATATGAGCATCTTTCTGTGCCCCTTATCCGCCTGGCGGCCAAAGTAGATATTGGAGAGCGCCATGCACCCGCCGTAGCAGAGATATATTATTCCGACGTCCGTCGCCGAAAGCCCGAGCCCTGAGGCATAGCCAGGGAGCATGGTGTAGTTGAAGCCCCCCACGATTCCAACCCATAGCACCACTGAGCAGCAGGCAAGAAATGTGGCCCGGTATCCTGGAGATATCAGCTCGCCCGCGCCTTTTTTAGTGCCGTTCTCTGTCTTCCCGTCCTCACCCTCTTTATCGCTTTTCCCTGGCTCGGGGACGCGGAGAAAGACGACGACCATCGAGATCAGGCTGAGAAATGCCCAGAAAAGAAACGGCGCGCTCATGCCGCCCCAGTCGTAGAGCATGCCGCCCAGGAAGGGTCCAAAAGCGAGTGCCGAGTAGAAGGAGGCATTATACCAGCCCATTGCAGAGCCCCTGCTTTCCGCTCCGGTCTGATCCACGATCAAGGCCATGGCCAGCGGCCAGACGGCAGAGGCACCCACGCCCCCAAAGGCCCGGATGAAGAGAAGGGTGACGGCGCTCCCGGCATATATGTAGAGAATGGGCATGATGGTGAACGTGGAAAGCCCAAGAAGCAGTATTCGCTTTCGCCCTATGCGGTCTGAGAGACGGCCTATTGGTATTTGGGTGACAAGCTGCACGGCTCCGTAAATGGATACGATGAACCCGAGCAGTGTATAGGACGCCCCAAGGTTCATGGCAAAGTGCGGAAATATGGGCGCCACCAGGGAGAAACCGAGGACCGCAACGAATACGGCCAGGTAAAGGGGCGCAAGCGAGCTATAGTCTCTATTGGAAATTTCAGTATCCCCGCGTTATGCCTTCAGCTCCATGCCCAGAATGGTCTGGGTCTGAGTCACGCCATTGATCTCCCTCACATTCAAGACCGCACGATTGAGATCGGAGACGCTCTGTACATCGACTATAGCGATAAAATCCCTCTCACCATAGACCGGCACAACCTCACGAATTCCTTTGATCTTCTCCAGAGCATCGTGAACCGCGTTCTCCGTTCCCGGCTCGATGTTGATCATGATGAAGCCCTTCAACCCCCAGACCTCCTTTCCACCCAAATAGCATCAGGCTCTTCCATTCCTCTCCCGGACACTTCATCGCCGAAAAGAAATGCCCGGGGTCCTCAGAAATAAATCATATTACATATGTGCTTTTTGAATTATTATTCTTTCCCTTCGCTGTTTTCCTCATCAGCGCTGCTTTCCCCCGGAACTGAATCGGCCTCGCTGCGCTTTTGCTCGATCATGCCCTTTAGCTGCTCAATCTCTGTCTCAAAGCGATCCAGCGGCGCTTTATCCCGGGCGAGCAGCAGGCAATTTATTGCCTCTTCCAGCCTTCCCAGAGCCGTGAGCACAAAAGCCGTGGATTCCAGATCGATCGCATCGCCTCCTTTCTGGAGCACGGTGTCGTATGTCTCCAGAGCCTCCTCCATGCGGCCAAGGCTGCGCAAAACAAATGCCCGGTTGCGCAATGCATCCAGGTTTTCCGGCTCTATTTCCTGGGCCCTGGCGTAGCATTCCAGGGCCTCCTCTGGCCGACCCAGCCGGAAGAGCGCGACGCCTTTATTGTTCCAGGCATCAGGAATCTGTGGATTCATGGTCAGAACGCGCTCGAAGATCTCGAGCGCATCCAGGAACTCCATGCGCTTGACCTTGTCCATGCCTTTGTGAAGCAGCACCTTTTCTTTGTTATTCATCTCTGGCCTCACATGTAGCCCTGGATGGGTGCAGAAACGCAAGGACTGGCTGGATTGCCCTGACAAGCAGGCGCGGACCCTGGCCTCTTGATCTCCCCGAAGAGCTTCTCATAGTCCTTGATGTGATCTGTGAGCCATGTGGCAAGCTCCTTGGCGGCCAGGGGCGAGAGGATAATTTCCGTCTCGATCGTCCGCTCCATGGTTGCCACGCCCTTGCTGCCTTCTCCGAGAGTCTTGGGCGAGTCGTTGTAAAAGGCAATGCGGAAGTCGTAGGGGCTGTGGCCGCCAATAGCACCAATAGCGTAGACCTGCTTGAACTCAGGACTGCGTTTAATTTCTACTGAAATTTCCATGTCAGGGGATTTGGTCTCAAGCTTAAAAAAGATGATGATCATCGAAATGTATTTAGGTGACTTAGCTTCTTGTGTTGCCGATACTATGATTGGGGTCTTAGGGTTAGAAGACGGTACAATGGTGCAAGGTACCGGTTTTGGCGCGCCCGGCGTTGTCTCCGGGGAGCTGGTCTTCACCACAATCATGTCCGGCTATGAGGAAGCATTGACAGATCCTTCCTATCACGGACAGATGTTGATGTTCACCTATCCTTTGCAGGGCAATTATGGCGTGAGCGGCGACGATTTCCAGTCCGACCGAATGTGGCCCAAAGCCATGGTCAGCAGGGAATACTGGGACCGGCCCACGCATCATCGCGTTTCCCGGACGCTGAATAAATTCCTGCAGGACGAGGGAAAGCCAGGATTATGCGGCGTGGACACGCGCATGCTCACGCTGAAAGTGAGAACGCAAGGCGTAATGAGAGCAACTATTGCCGTGGGCGAGAAAGAAGAGATATTCGGCCTTGACGTGGTCTCGATGGCGAGGTCCCAGGCAGACATCTCCGTACAGGACCTGCTGGGAGATGTGACATGCAAAGCCCCCTATCGCATCGAGGGGCGCGGACCCAGAATTGCCATGCTGGATCTGGGCCTGAAGAGAAATATACTGAAAAGCCTGTCTTGTCGCGGATTTGATGTTCATGTGCTTCCAGCCCATGCCAGCGTCTCTGATATAGAAGCCGTAAGCCCTGAGGCATTGTTTGTATCCAATGGTCCTGGAGATCCGGAAAGAGCCTACGAGGCCATCGATGCCGTCAAGCACTTCGCCGGCGAGATTCCGGTCTTCGGAATATGTCTGGGCCATCAGATCATCTCGCTTGCACTTGGGGCGCAGACATTCAAGCTCAAGTTCGGCCACCATGGAGGCAACCAGCCAGTCAAAGACCTGGAAAAGAAGATCGTCTACATCACAAGCCAGAATCATAACTTCGCAGTGGTCCCGGGCTCGGAAGAGGGAACGGGCCTCAAGATCACTCAGCTCAATGCCAACGACGGCACCGTGGAAGGCATAAAGAGCGATAAAATGAATATCCTGGCGGTCCAGTATCACCCCGAGGCCCACCCCGGACCGCTCTGCACCGAAGATCCCTTCTTCTCCGCGGTTGATATCATGATGAAACGCAAGGATTCCTCTTCCGGGAGGCGATAGAATTGCCTAAACGAAGCGACATTCATAAGGTTCTGCTCATAGGCTCCGGTCCTATCCAGATCGGCCAGGCAGCGGAGTTCGACTTTTCCGGCTCTCAAGCCTGCAAATCGCTGCGAGAGGAAGGAATAGAGGTTGTGCTGGTCAATTCCAATCCAGCTACCATCATGACAGACCCTGATATGGCTGATAGGGTCTACATTGAACCGCTGGTGCCGGAGATCGTGGCCAAGATCATCGAGAGAGAAAGGCCAGACGGAATCATCGCCGGCATCGGGGGTCAGACCGGTCTGAACATCACCTCAGAGCTGGCGGAGATGGGCGTACTGGAGAAATACAATGTCGAGGTTTTAGGCACATCCGTCAAGTCCATCCAGGAGGCAGAGGACCGGGACCTTTTCAAGAAGGCCATGCAGCGGATAGGAGAGCCCGTTCCAAAGAGCAAAGCGGTCCACACTCTGGATGAGGCTCTGCTTGTTATGGAAGAGCTGGGACTGCCGCTGGTCGTCAGGCCCGCCTACACTTTAGGAGGGTCGGGCGGCGGCATAGCCAAGACGCGCGAGGATTTGCTCCAGATTTGTGAACTGGGACTGAAAAGGTCTCGTATCAGTCAGGTTCTGCTGGAAGAGAGCGTAGGCGGCTGGATTGAGCTGGAGTACGAGGTGATGAGGGACTGGAACAATACCTGCATCACAATCTGCAACATGGAGAACATGGATCCAATGGGAATCCATACTGGCGAGTCCATTGTAGTTACACCCATCCAGACTCTGTCCGACCAGGAAATCCAGATGCTCAGAAGTGCGGCCATCAATATCATTCGTGCTCTTGGAATTGAGGGTGGCTGCAATATTCAGTTCGCCGTCAAGAACGGAGAATACCGGGTCATGGATGTCAACCCGCGCGTCTCAAGCTCCTCGGCCTTGGCCTCCAAGGCTACAGGATAGCCAATTGCACGCTTCACTGCAAAGATCGCCATAGGCA
>CABMDX010000183.1 GCA_902385025.1 uncultured archaeon
CGTTCGCATTTATGAGGTTGCATATAAAGGCATTGTGATTCTGACAGCAGACATTCCTGTGAATCCTCTGGCCTCTTATGAAATTGGAAAGGAGATCGTGTCCTGGTCTGAGTCTATAGATGCCAAAGAAATGGTCTGTCTGGCAGGCATAACTGTTATGGGAGACCAGCACAGGGTTTTTGGGGCTGTCAGCAAGGCGGATCTGCTTGAGCGGATAAAGAACACTACAGAGGTCTTTGAGCTGGGGACGATCACTGGAATTACCGGCAGCATCATGAATGAATGCCGCATCAGAAATTTGCCTGCCATCTGCCTTCTGGGTGAGACGGCATCGGCTGAACCGGATCCAAGAGCGGCTATAGCTACAATCGAGACGCTTAACAAGATTTATAATTTGGGTGTGAGCACCACAAAGCTTGCCGAGCAGGCCGAGCAAATTGAGGTGCAGATGGCGCAGCTTGCCCAGCAAATGAAGGCTGCGACGCCAGAAGAACAGCAGGCGCAGATGCCCAAAGAATTCCCAATGTACGGGTGAGGCTTTTATGATCTACATAACACTAACGGGAATGGCAAGACATGTGATAAAGGAACTGCTTGCTGCCAGGGTCAGAACAGTGGAGATCAGGAGCCCTAATAACTTCTTCGCGCTTTTGAGCGTCCAGCCCGGAGATAAGATCTTCCTCACAGATTCCAGCGCGCCTGATGTCGTTCCAGGGACGGGCGGGATCATCACCAGCATTCGGGCCTTGCAGACCATCACCCACAGGACTGTTCAGTCCAGTGAGGACTTCTTTGAAGAGAGAGAGGCGCAGGCGGCAAGAGTGCAACTGCAATTGGTGGCCATGGGCCGGGTGAGAAGGGTTGCATCTATAGAGCCCAATTCGCCGCTCATGCTCGATGTGGATGAGGTAAAGTACTGCGATGCAAGGTAAGTGAAAGAGCCGGCAGAAGGCGCAAGCCTTTCCGGCGCGCCGCTTTTTGCTTTTTTGGGGTCAAATCCGCTGCAATAATTGCCCCATTCTTTGCGCGTCAGTCCGCCGCTTTGCGCCCAGGCGTCGTCGAGGGCTGCAGATAATCATAATCCCACCATGGAAAAGGCCCCGGTCATTCGCAGACCGACATAGATCATCAGCATCACAAAGATGTACTTCAGCTTCTCTGCAGGCAGCATATGTGCGGCCTTCACGCCAAACGAGGCAGTGAAGATGCTCGTTCCTGCCAGCAGGGCGAACTGCAGCAAATCGATATAGCCGACACAATAAGCCGGAAGTCCGGCTATACCCCATCCATTGGCGGCATAAGCCAGCACCCCACCCATCGCGTTGAAGGCAATAGCCACCGAGGATGTGCCAATGGCCTGATAGATGCTGAATCCGAGAGCGACGATCAATGCCGGAACGAGAATTACGCCGCCACCAATGCCGGTCAGCCCGGAGACGACTCCTACCACGAGGCCCCAGAGGATGTACGGCACAAGCCTCTCCTCTGGCCCTTTCTGATCCAATTTCCCTGCCAAAAAATTCACGGGCATCAGCATTCGCAGAGCACTGATGAGCACCACAATTCCAAAGATCATCTTGAGAGAATCACCCGGCACGTGAGCCGCAACGGTGCCGCCCAGGATTGCGCCCAGAAGACCTGCCAGACCCAGTGTTATGCCCTGCCGCCATAGTACAACACCCATGCAACTATGGCCATGGCATCCGGCAAGCGCAGTGGGCAGGATTACTGCCAGGGAAGTTCCAAAAGCGACCCTGGTGGCAAGAGTAGGTTCAATGCCGGTTAAGGTCAGGGCCCAGATCTGAACCGGCACCATAATGAAGCCTCCCCCGGTTCCGAGCAGGCCTGAGGCAAATCCCACAATCATGCCCGTGGCCAGGAGCACGAGCACATAGACAAGAAATGGGTCCAAGCCAAATGTCTCCTTATTAATGCCGGTTGGCTCGAATTCGGCCCGGAGATACATCTGGTCCCTGCATTTTCGGTTTTCGCTCTCAAAAAAGGGCTGCTATCTTGCCATGCGTCTTAGGCGATCTTCAGCTCGCGATGCTTGGCAAGGATCTCATCTGCCAGTCGGTCAAGAGCCTTGAAGTCTTCCTCTCTGGGATGGCCTTTGGCTACGACAGGGTCGAGGAATTGCAGCTTGAGATTTGGAAGGGCAACGGTGATCTGCTCGAGCATCTTGCCTCCCCAGCCATAAGACCCGATAATGGATGCGAATTTAGTCTTTGGCCGCAGGGCATTGGCCAGAATGGCGGCGTAAAGCGCCAGCGGATGAGCTCCGGCGAGAATGGTTGGCGTGCCTATGACCACTGTGGCCGCATCCACCAGCGCTTCGGCCAATTCTCCTGCATCGTAGCTGGTGAGGTCAAAACGCTTTACATCAATTTCTCTTTTGATTAGCGCCTCGACCAGATAATCGGTCATGATTCTGGTGGCTCCATGCATGGAGACATAGGGGAGTACCACCTGGTTCTTCACGCTATCCGAGGACCAATCCAGATATGCATCAAGGATGAACGCGGGCCTGCTATAAACCGGACCATGACTGGGGGCGATAATATCCATCTGCAGGTTCCCAATCCGTGCCAGGTGCTTCCTGATGTTTTGCCTGAAGGGCATCATGATCTGGGCATAATATTTCTTGGCAGCGCTGTAGACGGTGGGCTCGTCTGCTGCGAAGAGGTCGCTGGTGGCCAGATGAGACCCCAGGAAGTCGCAGGTGAACAAAATTCGCTCCTCAGGAAGGAAAGTGAGCATGGTATCCGGCCAATGCACCCAGGGAGCATGAATGAACTGCAGAGTCCGATCCCCGAGGGAGATCGTCTCTCCATCCTTGACCTCCTGGCCCCGATCATTGGGGAGAAGCCCGAATTCCCTCAGCAATTCCAGGCATTTTCCAGTAGCCAGCACCTTCGCCTGAGGATAAACTTCAAGCAGTCTTCCAAGCGTCCCCGAATGGTCCTGTTCTGCATGCTGGCAGATGATGTAGTCGATCTTCTCGGCCTTGAGATTTGCCAGCAAAGCCCCGGCCTTGGAGGCATCCACAGCATCTATAAGAGCGGTCTTCTCGCTTCCCTTGACCAGATATGAGTTGTAGCTGGTTCCTTTGGGCAAGGGAATGAGTGCGTCAAAGAGCCTTCGATCCCAATCGATCGCCCCAACCCATTCTACA
The DNA here is from genome assembly GCA_902385025.1 of uncultured archaeon. Lineage (GTDB taxonomy): Archaea > Halobacteriota > Methanosarcinia > Methanotrichales > Methanotrichaceae > Methanothrix. The sequence continues at coordinate 3,176 of CABMDX010000183.1, forward strand.
CCGGGCCTGATCTGCCTTATGAGCGCCATTATTCTCCTCTTACTTCATTTCCTTGAAATCATCTTTTGCAGCGCCGCATTGCGGGCATGTCCAATCTTCGGGAAGCTCTTCAAAAGGCGTGCCTGGGGCGATGCCGGAATCCGGGTCTCCTTTCTCTGGATCATAAATATATCCACATATTGTGCACTGATATTTTGAGGCCATACAATCACAATCCTTTGCGCTCAATTATTCATTTGGTTATCTATTTGTCCTGGTTTGCCTGTCCCTTTGGTATGTCTGCAAAGTATTTAGCTGGATCGCAATTGATCCCAAGATCGATTTTGTTTTGCTGAAGACGGCAAATTCCGGGGGCGTACCTATATCGAGTTGTTGGACGTAAAAACTATATCATAGGACCATGTCGCTCAGATTATATGGAACGCCTATCGGATGCGATCAGTTCCTTTTGTGTCAACTCTGAGGTTCACAAAGTACCAGTCTAACTCAACGAAGATTGCAGGATGGATTGCAGCGGCAAAGCCCACCATAGCAATCCTTACCTTCATGCTGGTACTATGATTTATGGAGAATCGGCCAACTCAGCAAATGTAGACAACCCAAATTCCAGAAGCGCAAAAAGAAAATAGAGCCCGGACCCTGGCCCGATTTAGGGGGCATTCAGCCAGGATTGGGCATAAACCGTCCAGTAGTCCACTCCTCTGCAATTGCCGCTGGCCAGCGATTGCAGATCGCAGGTCCTTCCATTCGGAAATGCGCACAAGGTAATATCGCCGTAGGGAGTGTGAACGCTCTTTAGCTGCCCTCCGCTGTTCCAGCAAAGATTTTCGGCAGAAGCTGTCCCGGGCCAGTCGATTTGTGTGGCGTATCGCGGATAAATGTTGGGCGAAATGCTCCTGGTGCACTTTCCGCTGTAGTATGCTGAGGCGTCGCA
>CABMDX010000184.1 GCA_902385025.1 uncultured archaeon
GGATGATCTCATCAATCAGATCGAGCCTTAGGACATCCGGGATAAAGCCTGCTCCTATTCCCTGTATCTTGTGGGGGCCCGGCTTTCCCCCCTCCAGCACAGGGGATGCGGCAGGCTCGACGGCAATGGCTTTAAAGCCGCTCTTGCGGGACTTTATCACATCAGCAATACCCGTGATCGTTCCGCCCGTGCCTACCCCGGCCACCACTATGTCGACCTTGCCGTCCGTATCACGCCATATCTCCTCGGCAGTAGTCTTCCTGTGGATCTATGGATTGGCAGGGTTCCGGAACTGCTGGGGGATATAATAGTATCTCGGGTTCTTGGCCAGCATATCTTCGGCAGTTGCGATCGCTCCTTTCATTCCCTGGGGCCCGGGAGTCAGCACCATGTCCGCTCCCAGGGCTTTGAGAAGCTTGCGCCGTTCGATCGACATCGTCTCAGGCATAACCAGCACCAGCCTGTAGCCTTTGGCGGCGCAGACGAACGCCAGTGCTATGCCTGTGTTTCCACTCGTCGGCTCCAAAATGATGGTGTCATCTTTGATCTGCCCCGCATTCTCTGCAGCCTCGATCATGGCAACGCCTATTCGGTCCTTGACGCTTCCCAGGGGGTTGAAGTACTCAACCTTGGCCACGACGGTTGCATCCAGGCCCTTTGTAACTCTATTCAGTCTGACCAGAGGCGTATTGCCAACGGTCTTGGTGAGATCTTCATAGATCTTTCCCATAAGTTAACCTCTTCTTTTCATGAATTGCAGGAAACCAGCCCCTGGCTTGCAGAGCTTCCGCCTCGGGAATTGTTGCGGCATCTTGGCGAAGCCGCGTTTGATCAGCTCCGTTCCAAATCTCATGTTCTCAAGTTCCAGTACCATTGAATACCTCTGCCTTTTTGGGGCCTTCCTTACGGGTGCGAAATTATTGACAGTAATTAATAACTATGCATTGCGGCAACTGGGCAAACAGCGGCCTTCTTTTTCAGCGGCTTTGTCCAAGTGGCCATCAAGTCGCAGCGGTTAACGTTCTCAGCCTGGCCAGCTCCTCATCGTCAAGGAAGTTCGTATTGATCATCTTTCCCTCGCTATCGGGAAGTCTCTTGTAAGAAATATCCGCATCAATCTCGCCATCCCGATCGCAATAGCGGGCCACTATTCGGCAGGCAACTTCCAGAAGATCCAGCGTAAATGCGCCCTTTCCGACAGCAATCGGGCCGTTAATGCTTACCGGTCCAAAGAGGTAATCGCCTTCTTTTGCCAGCAGTGTGAGCATTTTATTTTCATTCTCATTTCTGCCCACGATCACTTTCGCGCTTTGCGAGAGCCGGAAATATCGACCTGCCTTCAATAGATCGATATTTTGCATATCAAGCTCGTCGTGTTTTATGAGGTCCCTGATCCTATTGGCAAATTCCGGATCTGTTAATAGGCATCCTCCGGCAGCGCAAGGGTAGTCGTTTATGCCGAGATCCTTAGCGAGAGCCATCTGCGGCTTCCTGGAACGTCCGGCGATATCCAGCATTCTCTCCCGGCTGATCCATCCATTCTTCTCAGGAATAGTAGGCGGCAAAAGCTTGGCCGAGAGCGGTCGCACCACAAGCCCTTCCAGGCCAGCTTCTTTCTCGATGAGGTCCATCTGCCGTCTGAACTGGCTCATAGGCCGCTGGCCCAGGACCTCTCCGGTGATGATGAAGGATGCTCCAATCTCATCCATCAGCTCTTTGCTCTTGCGGAAGAACAGTATCCTGCAATCAATGCAGGGATTCATATTTGCGCCGTAGCCGTGCTCGGGCTTTTGCAGCACCTCCAGGAAATCCTTGGTGGCGTTGATGATCTTCAGATCTATTCCGATAGCCTCGGCCACCCGGTGGGCGTTGCTGCCGCATCCCAAATTGGACGAATGGCGATCGCAAAGGCAAAAAGGCGTCTTGAAGTTCACAGCCAGGAGCTCCAGACCTTCCCGACTCATGAGCTCTGCTGCTAAAGTGCTGTCCAGTCCTCCGGAAAGAAGTATTATCGCTTTCATTGTTAAATTCTTTATTTAAGCTTTCTTTACTGCTATCCGCCAAACACCGCCAGATACGGCCTTCAGATCCAGGATCTCATAACCCTCATTTCGCAGGCTCTTGGAGACATTGGCCGTTGCTGCTGAGTCGTCCAGCAGGATGGTCAGATCCTGTCCGCTGTCCAGCTCCTCCAGCCTGAGTTTGGTCTTGACAAAGGTGTATGGGCAGACCTCGCCCCTTAGATCAAGTTCCTCTGTCATAGCCCGCACTCTTCCGGTCCGTTTTCCAGGTAGTTCTTATGCTCGATCCTGGTGATCTCAGGCTCTTCTCCACAGAGGGCGCAATCCTTCCTTTTCCCGAAAGCGGCCTCATAGAATGTCATATCCAGGGCATTGAAGCAGAGCAATCTACCCACTAGCAGCTCTCCTATTCCCAGAACGAATTTCAGGGCTTCCGAGGCCTGGATGGTGCCTATGATGCCGGGCAGCACGCCGAAGACGCCTGCTTCCTGGCAGCTTGGAATCAGTCCCGGCGGTGGGGCTTTTTTAAATATGCAGCGGTAGCAGGGCCCCTTTTGCGGAATGGTGGTGGTAGCATATCCTTCATAGCGGAGGA
>CABMDX010000185.1 GCA_902385025.1 uncultured archaeon
CAAGGAAGAACTTCTTAGGATCGTTAGGGGTAGCTTCTATGGCTTGGCTGGAAGTCTTTCTTTCGCACGAATGTGGATTCCCAGATTCTTGCACGATAAGTTAAACTTGTTATGCTAAGAACTATAAGCGGAGGTGTCGGGCCGGGGCCAAGGAACCCATTTCAGCTTCCAGGATCAGATTTATATTTCAATATGCCATTGAGAACTCTGAAGTGGGTGATGCATAAAGATGAGACGATTGATTCCGGCAATGCTGCTGCTATTGGTCTGCATTGCTGCTAACTGGCCATGTGCTGGTGCGAAGGATACGTTTGCCCAGAACTTTACAGAAAAGTCCTGGATCTTCGTCAACGGATACGTGGCCGAATCGAGAATCCTTCAGACACAATTAGGTTTTCACGGGCAGAAGATAGTTCTATCCGCGAGCGGAAGCGGAATGGTCACCAGGACTGTGGACTCTGAGGTCTACAGGGACTCCCATATGGATGAAGCGTCCATTACCACTTCTGTCAACTATGATTACAAGCCTTATACGCCACCCCTGACGCAAAGCGATCTGCGTAATGCTTTATGCGCCAAGAATTATGAAGTTGGATCCGCCTATTCCGAGACCTATTACATTGACAAGGATCTAATCAAGGACACAAAGATCTACGAGAATGATAACATTTCCGTATATGATATCAGCTCCGAGATCCAGGGCACGGCCAAAATCGGCCAGCGAGTGCAAAAGAATGCGGATACAGTTCCATCCTTGATGATGAGCGGTATCTACATGGGATATGCACAGATAAGGTCTGAGACCATCGTGGGAAGCAGCTCTATCCTAACCCTGCCCTGCCCTTGAAGGCAATGTGGCAGGCTGACCTTAGGCGGGCGAGTGGTTAAGCTAAACCAGGTTGATCAAAGGCAATTTTATTTTTGATATGAGGCTTGGAGACTCTTGTAAAATGAGTAATTAGGAGGGAGGCAAAAGCCTGTAAACCATAGGAGGGAAAGAAATGAGATTTCGACTTTTGCCAATTACTATTCTCGTCAATCGTCGTATTTAAGGATTTCGTCATCGCGGTGGAATTGCCCCCACCGCGGTTGCACTTACGCGGCTCCAATAAGCAGATCCACCATGTCAAAAAAGGGCGCAATAGAGCACACAGCTCAAGGAAAGCGAAATATATTGAGCAAAACTCCTGCGCGAGGGCGAGATCAGCATCTCATCATATCAAAGGCCCAGCGGCTGACACCGGGCGCCACATTGCCGCAACTCCGGCAGCATAAAACCTTCAGGCCCAGATCTTCATAGCTCTTTTTCAGCCCCTCGATTTGATGACGCCTCTTGAATGTATAGAAATGCACCATGCCGCCAGACTTAGCACGCGAGCTTGCGACCGGCAGGATGGAGTCCATTCCATAGGGCGCAGGGATTACGATGCGGTCGAATTCTTCCCGAATCATTTCCTTCAAGAGAAATGCATCGCCATTTACTATCGCAATTCTTGCACTCATATGATTCTCGATTGCATTCTCTGCCAGCCAGAGGCATGCCTCCCGGTTCTTTTCCAGAGCTACAACGTGCGCGCCTCTGGCCGCCAGGGGCAGGACGAAAGGGCCTACTCCAGCGAAGGGAACAAGCACTCGCTCTCCAGCCTTCACCTGGGCCGCAACCCTTGATCTCTCGAAGGCAAGGCGGCCATTGAAGAAGACACGGCTTATATCGAGACGGTAGCGAAAGCCGAACTCCGTGTGCTCGGTGACGGTGCTCTTATTTCCAGCTAAGTGCTCAAATCTGGCAATTCTTCGATCACCCTCCAGCTTTGAGACCTTCCTCAGAACCGTTCGGATGTTTTTTGACCGGCAGAGCACAGCCTCTGCAATCTCCGTCTGCCACACATCCAGCTCCTCTGGAAGGGTGAGGATAGCGATGTCTCCAATAACACAAAAGCGGTTCGAGAGGCTTTCAAATAGCTCTTCGGGCAGAGCTTTTTGCATCACTTCCCTCAGGCGCATTTTCCTCACACCAACTGACCTTTAAAAGCCTCCCAGAGTAAATTGGTTTTGCAGACAGATCTCTTTATATTCATGCTCGATCAGGAGCATATCCATGAGCTGCAAGGCGTTTTTCACAGCCTTGGAGCGGGCATGATTATTGAAGTAGATCCTGACTTTCTCTGCTTTAAGGTCTGCATCCTTAATGCGCGCAAGCCAGGGAAGAAGCTGCTCCCTCGTGTAGAGATAGTCGTATCTGTCCAGCCTGAAGTCGTTCTCTTTCTTATCTTGGTACCATATGTCGTAATTGCGGCCGTGAAAGCGAATGTAGGCGTGATCTGAGCCAGAAAGGGTAGCAGCAGGCTGACCCGGTCCATCAACCAGGACATTGGCCACATTTCGCTCCTCCAGGATCTGCAAAGCTGCGCCTGCAACACCATTTCCGCCCTCTTCGAGCCATGATCTATGCCGAAATTCGACAGCATATTCATGCTCATTGCAGGATAATCCATCCAAAACCGACTCCAGGGTTTTGATGTTCGCGGAATTATTCGGAAAGTAGGGAGAAAGCTGCAACAGCACGCAGCCCAGAAGACCCGCATCTGCAAGCGGAAGGACGGTGCATCTCTCGAAGGATTGCGCCCAGCGGAGGGCCTGCCCGGCATCTCCCGATACCATGGACTTGTGGGTGACAAGCTCTGGCATCTTGAGGGAATACTCGAAGCTCGCAAAGCTCTTGCCCTTTTTTATCCAGGAGAGAACTTGCTGCTCTCCCGGTGGCCGATAGAAGCTGCTGTTTATCTCCACGGTATGAAAGAATCGGGCATAGTAGGCCAGAAAGTCGCCCTTCCTCCTGGCCATCTCTATCGGATAGAACATGCCCACCCAATCATCATAGGACCAGCCGCTGCAGCCCACCAGAATGCTCATGAACTCCTCGGATAACTCAGTGGTCCCCACCAGATATTTAAGTCTCTTTTTCCTGGCATTCCAGGGTCGAATTGAAAATGAGTTATCTGGAAGAGATACGCCTGAGAGGGAGGGATGCAAATCCCTTCTTTCGTTTAATGGAAATCGAGGTAGGGCCTTTTGGAAATGGAGAGGCCAGGCTGTCAATGAAGGTGCGTCCGGATATGCATAATGGCGTGGGCTGGCTGCAGGGCGGCCTTTTCACAGCACTCTGCGATGAGGCCATGGCCCTCGCACTATTCACAGTTCTCGATGAGGGCACGGGCATCGCCACCATATCGGAGAGCACATCCTTCTTGCAGGGCGTCAGAACAGGTGAGATCACGGCAGCCGCAAGGGTGATAAAAAGGGGCCGCGCTGTTGCCTTTATGGAAGGAGAGGTGACAAAATCAGATGATGGATCGCGCCTCTCTCTGACAAGTGCCTCATTTGCCATCATGCCCGGCCATAAGGAATTGAGAGGGCATTAGGCAGCGAATTTTTGATTAAAAATCTAAAATTTCCCCTGCAATTGCTTTGCCGATCGGAATCCGGTCATGCCGTGCTCGCCGAGCTGAAGCCTCCTGACGACCTCGCCTGCTGCGAATGCATCCTCTGCTCTGGCCAGGATTCTTGCCCTGCAAAGAAGCGTCCTCTTTCCGCAAGGGCAGGTTCTGGTCTTGGCATCTTTCGGGGCGTAGAGATGGCGACCGCAGCGACACCGGAAGACAACGAACATCAAAATAAAATGATTTTACTGGGGGGGCAGCAGTATGGCATTGACGACGCCATCCTGGCCGGGCCGGTTGGTAATTCTGGCCTCTCCAAGTTCCGTCTTAATGATAGCGCCCTTGGTGAGGATGTTACGCCTCATGTAGTGCAAGTTAGCCTTGTTGTCCTTAACGGTCTCGATCTTGACTGTCTTGGATTTGCCTGTCTTGGGATCGGCGACTGCAGCCATGTCTCCCCTTAGCATGCGCATCTTCTGATTTCCACCCAGAGTCTCAATCTTCTTGGTGCGGACGGCAGCTATGGTGGTGTCGCTCTGCTCTCTGCCGGTCTCATACTTTCTCTTGCCCCTGGCTGGAATCAGTTTCCCGCCCGTGGGCTTCCTTCCAAATTTGCCTTGCCAACGCATATTGTAATTCCTCAGAATTGCACTTTCTCTTTGGTGCGCGGTATTTAACGGTTGTGGTGCATCCATTTTGAACGCACTTGCCTTCTGCTGCGCTCTATATCAATTCCTTGGCCATATAGGGTCCAGATAAATGGTATCCAAGGCGCCGGTAGTATCCCCGGGCACCAATGCCGCTTGTAATCTCCATTCTCGTATAGCCCTTTTCCCTGGCCAGCAGCTCGGCCTCTTCCACCAGCCGCTCCCCATAGCCCCGATGCTGCCATCCTTCCTTTCTGGAGCCGATGGGAACCATTGGTCCGTAGATATGCAGCTCTCGAATCCGGGCTATCGATCCCAGGCGCAGGCGCAGGAAACCAACCAGGGTTTCATCATCTCCCTCGAAGGAGAGGAAATGCTCCTCACCAGAGCATGCCTCGTAGGACTCGTGAAGCAGGCTCACCTCTGCCTGCAAGACATTTCGCAGGCCCGCTTCCCGGCAGCGGATACAGCGACACCTGCCGCCACGCGCCTCCAGCCGCGTTCGCGCAAGCTGGCGCAGATTGGATTTCTTTACACCTGCCAATATGAGCTGTGCCGGAATATCCCGCTGCACACGCTGCAGCCGGACATACCGAGGGAGCAGCTCTTTGATGCGAGAGACAAGCTCCGCTGCTGCATCATCGGACAGGGGCTCGTACTCTCCCTGCAGATACAGCCGGTAAAGCTGTGTTCCCTCCACCACCAGGGTAGGATAGATCTTGAGATAATCCGGCCGAAAAGAGCTATCCTGGAAGAGCTGCCGGAAGACCTCCAGGTCAATCTCCGGCGAGGAGCCGGGAAGGCCGGGCATCATGTGGAAGCCCACCTTCAGGCCCGCCTCTCGCAGGGCGCGATTGGCCCGGACGGTATCTTCAGCGGTATGGCCACGAAGCATTTTTCTCAGCAGATCATCTCGCGTGCTCTGCACGCCTATCTCGACCTTCGTGGCCCCAAGCTGCAGCATGTTCTGGATCTCGGACGGGCCGCACCAATCAGGCCTTGTCTCGAAGGTAGTGCCGATATTTCGAACCTTTGCGGCTTCATTTGCCTCTGCCACTCCGGCGAACGACTGCCATGTCCGGTCCTTGGGTCTTGGGCCCGGATAGTCGTTCATGGCCTGCAGGCAGCGCTTGATAAACCAGTGCTGGTAGCCCAATGCTCGCGCCGTGATAGTTCCGCCCATGATGATAAGCTCCGCCTTATCCAGAGGGTGTCCTATCTCATTCAGTTGAGCCAGTCGGGCTGAAACCTGCTCATAAGGATCAAAGCCGTACTGCGCTGCGCGAAGCGCCGCAGGCTCTCGACCGGTGTAGCTTTGTGCCGAGAGAGTATGAATGCCTCCCGGACAGGGAACACAGGTGCCATGCGGACAGCGGGCAGGGGAGGTCATGGCCGCGATGACTGCCACGCCTGAGAGGGTGCGAGTGGGCTTCCTTACCAGCATTTGCAGCCGCTCGCGCTCCTCAGGATGGGCAAAGCCCAGAATGTCGGCATTGCTGGGCAGGGATGGCAGCCCGAGGCGGGAAGAGACCTTCTTCTTATGAGATTCCAGATCTGCTTCGGTCTTGATGATGCCTGCAAGTATTGCCTCAATTATGCTTCTTAGCTCAAAATCAAGCTGCCTAGGATTCTGGCAGGCGAGAAGTGCCTCTTTCATTTTGCTCTTAATCGATGCGCCTGATAATAATCTGTTTTCAGGTGCCCAAGTCCTCTTCCTTTTCCTTTGCCTGCATGTATTGCTGCTGGATCTGCTGGGCCAGGTTGCAGCGCAAGAGGCCCGACATAAACACTCCTGCGATCAGGGCGTGCTCCTGGGGCATGCTGCTCAGCGCATCTTTGAGCCGCCCCACTGCCTCCTCCTCGCTAGTAATGTTTGGGTCGAATAGCAGCGTTTTGGTAGTATCACCTATTTTCATCATTTCATCATTCGGGATATCAAAGAAGCTGCGGACCATCTCCAGCACAATAGACTCCTCGTTTGGATCGAACATGGTTGTACTCAGATGGCGCTTGATGATATAGGTTTGGCTTGAATGGCTGAACTCAGGAAATTACATAACAGCATGCGAATACGTAGCATGATTGGACATGTTGCTGAAAGCTACTATCACAGGTTCCAAAGCTCTGAGGCATATAATGTGCAAAGCAAGAAAGGCGAGGCAGTCGCAGTCTTTGCCGATGGCGACGAAGCTACAATCAAAGCTTGCTCAACCTTATAGAGACCGAGCGCCCTATCCACTTATATGTATCAAACATTGTCTTTGGGGATTTAAGCTCGAGGCAATGAGGATTGGAGCGTATGCGCAGTTCTGCGCCACGATCCAGTCAAAGAAATCTCAATAAAATATCATGTTGCTTAAAAAATAAATCAATGCATTATAACGAAAAATTTGTATGGGGATGCAGCCAAGCGCGACATATCATGTTTGAATTATTAATTAAATATATGTTTGAATCAGATGATTATAATCACAAAAGTCTTTTATAGTTAAATGGCAAAATTTGGATAAACAGGTTTGGACTCATGAAGCTATTGGCTATTGTCTTTATTGTAGTTATGCTTTTAGCTTCAGCTCGATCCAATGATCTCAATGACGGCTCAAATCATGGCATTTGGCATAATGAGATCTCTTTGGGTGATACCAATAGCTTAAATTCATCTCTACCGTATAGGGCATATAATTTTGAGAAATCTGAAGGTGTGTTGCTAAAAGAAGTTGCCTTGAATTTTAAAAACAACTCAAATTTATCGATAGGCCCAGAGATTACGAGAATTAAATTATCTAAAATCAATATATCTGAAGAGCCGCCATATCGAATGAGAAATTTAAATATAACGCTGACAAATAAATCTTCTAATCCGACGTGGGCTTCAAGCATCTCTATAATTCAGCCGATCAACTCCATTCCGGCTGCCATAGATAATTCAGAAAACGGTTTATTAAATTCAACAATTATTATTGTGCATGCCGACGAGAGTATTCAGGCGGCCATAAACGCTGCCAATTCAGGAGATATTATCGAAATAACTAATGGTATCTATTATGAAAATCTCCATATTAATAAGGCTCTAACTATTCGTGGAAAGGGCTTAGGCAAAGAGCTTCCCGTTATAGATGCCAATGGCATCGGAAACGCCATCGAGATCTCTGCAGACCAAGTTATTCTAGAAAAGATCATTTCCACAAACTCCTCCAAATCAAGCATGACTCCAGGAGCAGGGATTCGATTCAGTTCTTCAAACAATTGTTCTATCAGCGGGATCATATCGCATGGCAATTATTATGGTATAGCTTTGGTGGATTCCAATAATAATACCATATCTGGGAGCAATATAAGCGATGACCATTGTGGCGTTAGATTTTACTTCTCAAATAACAATATACTACAAAATAATGAAGTTAAGAAAACCCTTAATCCTTTGGACATTGTTTCCTCCGAGGGCAATATCATTCAAGGAAATGTTTTTGAAAGCAACTCTCATAAGGTTGAGACAAGCAACGAAAATGAGATTATAGATAATCGTGATACATTCTCAGCCGATGATAATGAACGCACGGAATTTGTAGAACTGAATGCTAAACCGCACACATTTCAATCCGATAGTGATGTGGGCTCCAAGAAATCAAAATCATCCGATTCAGATGATTATGCTACAGAATGGCATCCTCGTGTTGTGCCTATTGACAATGGACAGAAGTATGAGAAGCTAGCCCAGAAGGCTGCAAGCACTCTTGTTTTCAATCCACCAAAGGTTATGACAAGTGAGATAAGTGAGTGGGTTGATGCTCGTATTGGTCTGGAGAATACCACCGGATTAGTTCAGGGCCTCCTCGGAAAGGGCGACGTCCAGTTTAGAAATATCAATGCAAATATGAATATGACATACGTTGTCAAGCTAGAGGGGGACTCCGGTTTCGAGATCTTGGCAAAAAGACCTGACGCCCAGGTATTAGGAATAGATATCCTGCGGAATGGCTATGGTTAATTAAACCTTTGAAAGGTGGCAATCATACTCTCATATTGAGCGTAGATCTTCAATTAGAAAAACCTCCATATAATTGCAGATGTGTGAATGTGACCAAATGGCCTGTCTTTGTGAAGGTCTTAGAACCAAGCTCTCAACAAAGAATAATGGATCTAATTGGCTCAACTTACTCGTTAACTGCAGGCATAATTGCTTTCCTGGCCAGTCTCTTTTCTTTGATCGTGCTATTTCGGCAATTGAGAAAAAGAACATAAAATCTGGATGAACTCAATGAAAATGCAATAGAAATACTCCTGCTGCATCATCTAAACCTGCAAGACAAATGTTAAGAAGCACTATCCAGAAAAGATAAAAGATATTTCCGATTAACCTGCCACTTTTGTTGAATTCTTAAGATTAGATATCACCTTTTGAACAGCAAGGTCTATAGCGAGTACGCCGCCTCCAACTTCAGTCGGTGCGGGTAGCTGACCTTCCCCCAGATCTATATTTTTGCGAGCTGTTTCCACCAATATGGATTTTATGGCTGAAGCATTCAGAGTAGGGTCCAGGGAGCGGATTAGAGCGGCAGTTGCGGTCACAAAAGGCACCGACATGCTGGTCTCTCCGCCCGAGTCTTCGATCCTCCCCTTATTATCTTTGCCCCAGACTGCCTGATCCCCAGGAACAGCAATTGTCACCTCAAAGCTATCACTGACCCGATTACTGTCTTTATAAAGAGTCCCATCGTTATTTATGCAGCCTACGGTTATAACATTACTCTACTTTCCAAGTTTTAACTGGAATAATAATTAAATTTTTATGCTAAAACCCCGATAATCTTATGGGGAGTTGCATGAATAAGCTTGTGAGGGTACCATTAAAGCTCAACCCATATTTAGC
>CABMDX010000186.1 GCA_902385025.1 uncultured archaeon
AAGAAGCACCTTCTTGGCTGGAATTTCCTCGGCGGTGCCCGGAAGACTTGAAAGTAGTATGGACAGCAGAAGGATGCCAACAGCCAATCCAGTTTTCAAATTCGCACCTGTATGATACATATATCGTTTGAATATAAATTTTTTGTTTCTGCCCAAATGGGATGGGGCTGTATCTCGACTCAGGATAGCCGCACTTGGGATACATGACAATGGGAAGCGTCAGATAATTCCAGAAACTCGTAAGCATTCGCCCGCTCCAGGATAGCAGTGGATTTGTATAATTTCTCCCAACAAAATTAAAAATCTTTAAATACATACATTACACTTCAAAGGAGTATGAGAATTCGAATTGCATGCACGATCATTATGCTGGCCCTGTTGCTGGCAGGCAGTGCTGCCGCCACGAAATGCGCCATCTTTGTTGTTGAGGACAAAATGACTATCAATAATGCGAATATATATCTTGGTGGCGGGTCGAGACAAATAGGATTGACATCCTACAATCTCGGATTGGGACAAAATTGCTGGATCGGCGAAATTCCAGAAGGCGAGCATACCTTGAGTGCCAAATGGTGGCGACTCGTGCCCAAAGGACAGCTCCACGAAGGATCGGCCACGGTTAGTGTAGCCGGGACGACAATGATGCACATAAATATTGCAACCAAAAAAGCTTGATAGATGCCAAAATCAGAAGAATTATGAGATGATTCCCGTGGCCATATACAACCAGATGCCCCGGAAGATTCTTGAGGATCGCGCTCTTATGGCTGTGGCCCGCTTGCAGTCCTGCGAGATATGTCCCAGGCGCTGCGGCACAAATCGTCTGCGGGATGAACGCGGCTTCTGTCGCACCGGACGCCTGGCTCGTGTGGCCAGCTTTTCTCCCCATTATGGCGAAGAGCCTCCCCTTGTAGGATGCTCGGGATCTGGAACCATCTTCTTTTGCGGCTGCAACCTCGCCTGCGTCTTTTGCCAAAATTACGATATCAGTCAGCAAGACCAGGGAGAAGAAGTCTCTGCGAGGGCCCTGGCAGATATGATGCTGCGGCTGCAGGACTGCGGCTGCCACAATATCAACTTCGTCACGCCCACACACGTCGTTCCCCAGATCCTTGAGGCGCTGGTCCTGGCCAGGGAAGAAGGCCTGAAGGTGCCACTGGTCTATAACAGCAGCGGCTACGATAGCGTGGAGACGGTACAACTGCTGGAGGGCATCTTTGACCTCTATATGCCAGACGCCAAGTACGGCTCGGATGAATTTGCACTGAAATACTCCCTGGCCCCGAACTACACAAGCATCATGAAAGCTGCCATTCAAGAGATGCACCGCCAGGTGGGCGATCTGACAGTGGATGATGCAGGTGTGGCCGTGCGGGGCCTCATGGTCAGACACCTGATCCTGCCGTGCGGCCTGGCAGGCACAGCCGAGGTTGTGCGCTTCCTCTCAGAGGAAATCTCGAAGGATACATACCTGAATATCATGGCCCAGTATCGTCCGGAGTATAATGCCACCAGCATTTCCCAAATAAACCGAGGCATAACAGCAAAGGAGTATGCTGAGGCTTTGCGCCTGGCCACTCAGGCAGGCCTTGAGCGACTGGCAATCCTTTAATGCTTAAGAGCTCGAATAAAGCTACAAATGAAGCCCTTCGAGTATCTGGAGCATACTGCCGACGTCAAGTTCCGCGCCTATGGCGAGACGCCGGAGGAGATGTTATCCAATGCAGCCGCAGCCCTCTTCAAGACGATGGTGGACCCTGCCACAATTTCTGTGAAAGAGGCATGGAAGGTGGCGCTGGAGGCCTCAGATCTTGAGGATCTGGCATACCTATGGCTCTCGGAGATCGTCTTCCTCTTCGAGACTGAGTCTGCGGTCTTCGCCTCATTCGCGGTGTCGCTCGAAAGATGCGTTGACGAAACCTGGAGGCTGTCGGGCGAGATCGGCGGAGAGAGAATAGATCTGTCGAGGCACGCCTTCGAGAATGAGGTTAAGGCCGTTACAATGCACCAGTTTCAGATCGTGAAGAATGACCACTGGTGCCTTCAGGCGATTTTGGACGTGTGAATTATGGTAGAAATCAGCAAGATCAACGATAACATTTACGAGGTGCCTATTGGCTACAGGCCGGGCATGCGTGTGCCGGGCAGAATCTTCGTCTCCCCGCTCCTCCGCGAGATGGTGGAACCGGGCACGATAGATCAAGTGGCAAACGTGGCCACGCTTCCCGGAATTGTCAAGTATTCCATGGCCATGCCCGATGCCCATCTGGGCTATGGCTTTCCCATAGGAGGTGTGGCCGCATTTCGAGAGGATGGAGGCATCATCAGCCCTGGCGGCGTGGGCTTTGATATCAACTGCGGAGTGCGCCTGCTGCGATCTGACCTGGACTCAAAGTCCGTTTCACCTCTCATCAATACGCTCATCGATGCGCTCTTTGAAGCTGTTCCCTCTGGCCTGGGCGCCACGGGACGGCTGCACGCCAGCGACCAGCAGCTCACAGAGGCATTCATTTCCGGCTCCAAATGGGCAGTGGAGGAGGGCTACGGCATTGAGGCAGACCTGACCCACTGCGAGGAAAACGGCAACATGCCGGGAGCCGATCCCTCACAGGTGAGCGTGAAAGCCCGCAAGAGAGGCAGACCTCAGCTCGGAACACTTGGAAGCGGCAACCACTTCCTGGAGATCCAGAGAGTGGAGGAGATCTTCGATGAGGCCAGAGCAAAAGAGTTTGGCCTCTTCAAGGGCCAGATCGCTATCATGATTCACTGCGGCTCCAGGGGGGCCGGTAACCAGATTTGTACAGATCATCTGGAGGTACTCAGCAAAGCAGTGCATAAGTACAACATCGACATTCCAGACAGGCAACTGGCCTGTGCACCCCTCGGAACTCCTGAAGCGAATCACTACTTCGGAGGCATGGTCTGTGCAGCCAATTATGCCTGGGCCAACCGACACATCATCGCCCACTGGACGAGAGAAGTATTCACAAGGTACTTCCCGGACTGCAATCTGAATTTGGTCTATGATGTAGCCCACAATGTAGCCAAGATCGAGGAGCATGATGTGGACGGCAAACGCGAGCGCCTCTATGTACATCGCAAAGGCGCAACGCGCGCCTTTGGGCCCAGCCGCAGAGAGGTCCCGGAGACCTACAGGAACGTGGGCCAGCCGGTGCTCATACCGGGCAGCATGGGCACCCCATCTTATGTTCTCTGCGGGAATGACCGTGCTCTGGAGGTCTCATTCGGCTCAGCCTGCCACGGAGCGGGAAGGGTCATGAGCCGCAGCCAGGCCACAAGATTGTTCACCGGCAAAAGCGTGAAGGCCGCCCTTAACAAAGACGGCATTGTTGTCAGGTCCACGAGTCCCAGCATGCTGGCTGAGGAGGCTCCGCAGGTCTACAAGCCCTCGAATGAGGTGGTGGACGTGGTTCATAACCTCGGCATCGCCACCAAGGTGGCAAAGCTCGTGCCTCTGGGAGTCTCCAAAGGATGAGGCTCCGGGTCGTGCTGGTCGAGCCCATGTATGATGGTAACGTGGGCTCCGTCGCCCGTGCCATGAAGAACTTCGGCTTTCACGACCTGGTGATGGTAAGGCCCTGCCGGATCGGAGACTATGGCCTCGCCATGGCCTCTCATGCCAGGGATGTTCTGCAGATGTCCAGGAGCTTTGCATCCCTGCCGGAGGCCCTGGAGGGCGCGAGCATCGTGGTTGGCACCACCGGCAAGAGGCTGGAAGAGGCCCAGCATCATCTCCGGCTTCACCTGCGAGTGCCGTGCCTTTCTCCCGCAGAACTCGCGGAGAAGCTGAAAGGAAAAGATGGAACAATAGCCCTTCTGCTGGGAAGGGAGGACTGCGGCCTGAATAGCGACGAGCTTGCCAATTGCGATATGCTGGTCTCCATCCCCACAAGCAGCGAATATCCGGTCATGAACCTTTCCCATTCTTCAGCCGTGCTGCTCTATGAGCTATTCAGGACATGCGAGGCAAATGAGGAAAACGTGGAGATGGCAAGCCCGGAAAGCCTGGCGCTGCTGCATGAGAAATTGAGAACGCTCTTGCAGGAGATCCGTTATCCTGTGCATAAGATAAATTTCACCATGATCATGCTGCGGCGCATTATCGGCAGGGCGGTTTTGACAGAGCGGGAGGCGCGAAGCCTTCTTGGCATCATCAAGAGCATCCGCTGGAGGATGGAGAACCCTGGTGCCGACCGCGCCCAGGAAGCTGATGACGCGTTATAGTTGATCGCTTGATTCTGAGAATCCTATCTCCGGCAGCAGCCACTGGCTGCTCCTTCAAGCGTCCTGGCGGTCTTCATGGCGGCCATGGCTTCTTTTCCCCGGCCCAGGCACTGCATGGCAAGAGCCTTGTTGTACCATGCTCCTGCAAAATAGGGATCCGCAGCTATTGCGGCATCAAAGCAGACGAGTGCCTCTGGATATTTCTTCTGCTGGGCCAAGACCATTCCCTTGTTGCTCAGGGCATTGACGTGCTGGGGCGAGAGCTTGAGGGCCTGCTCGAAGCACCGCAGAGCATCAGGGAATTTGCCCTGGCTTGCCAGAATAAGACCCTTGTTGTTCCAGGCATCGATAAGAGTCCCATCGATCTTCAGGGCATGCTCATAGGCCTTAAGAGCCTCCTGGGTCTCACCACAATTGCAGAGCTCGTTTCCTTTTCCGAGCCAGTAGCTGGCAGACTCTATCTCTCCCGAGGAAGGCATCATGAGAATGGACAGAATTTGATTTATCGAGGGCATAACCAGATACAGCTCTCTCCTGGCAAAAAGGTTTCTGCAGAACGTCCGGGACGAATTTTGCCCCTGGATGAGAGACCCTAATCCTGCCGTCTTGCCTTTTTAAAGGCATCCTCCACTGCATCACGAATGATATATCCGCCTTTATGCAGAACAGTATCACCCAGCTCCGTGTCGCGCTCCATCGAGCCGGTGCAGGGGTACGCATGATGCGCCTCCGAGATCCTCTCTCTTATATCCGGCTGATCAGGCTCAAGGCCCAATAGGCGCTTGGCCACGAACCATGTGGAGCCGCAGGGAGCCGACCTGATGACGTTGGCTGCCAGGATATGGTCCTTGCCTTCTCGGCTCCTTTGCAAAGTGACATCGATCACAGGGTCTCCGATTCCCGCCAGAGTAAGGAAGGCATAGATATTGGGCTTGGCGGGGTCAGGGCGAAGGGCGCAAAAAGGCTTGGCAAAGGCAGTCTCCATGCCAAGCTCTGCCGCCTTCTCTTCCAATTGCTTTCTCTGTCCCAATGGAAGCTCGCGAGGCGACTCGGAACCCCCGACAATGCCCTTTACACCCGCTTCCTTCAGCTTGGGAAGAAGTCCGAAAAGAATATCCGGATGAACGTTTATGACCAGGGCTATGTCCGCGGATGGAATATCCTTGGGCAGCAAGGGCTCAACGTCATCTATGAAGTCGCCGAGTGTTGCAGGATCCGGCATCTCGATCAAGGCCACGATATTCTCTGCAAAGCCGGGACGGACGTTGCGGCACTGGGTGCAGGCATCTGCACAGGATATGCAAAAGCCCGAGTAGTTGATGAGGTTTCCCACTACTCGCTGCCCGAAATCGCCATGGTAGAACACAATCAGCTTCAAGTCGCTTTCACTCCATTGGAATGCAAATGGGATTTTTCGCTATGCTGGCATTTACGATTCGTGACGACGGCTCGTGACGAGAATTCATCACCATAATTGCCCGCAAAACAAATAACGTTTGCGGGCATCCATCGAATCGAGGCCTGCAAAAAAAGATATCGCCTGCTGCGCTACTTTCAGGCGGCCTTTGACCCGCCCATTCGGCAAAGGCCATGCGCGGCATAAAGGATGGCTGCAAATCCCAGGCTCATGGATACGATTGAGAACAGACCTCCCACAAGCGGAATCAGGAAAAGCACATTGAGTATGACGAATCCGATCACAAAGTAGACCAGATCTCCCTTGTCCAGCTTTGCCTGCTCGCCAATCCATTTTCCCAGGCTATAGGAAGTGAAAGTTCCGCTGAGCATTATGCCTGAAAGGATGAGCATCATGGAGATCAATGCCAGAGGAATCCCCACCACGGTCACTGCCACCAATAGAACCGCAATAAATGATGCGATGATCACCACGAATCCCAGAAGGGTCTTGAAAAGGGTCGAGCTCCTGATCTCGCGGTCCACGGCTTCAAAGACTCCGGGAAGATATTTGACCAGAATCAAACCCAGGATGAAGTACCCGAGGATGCCAAGAAGGCTGAAGATGCCAATGCCTCCCATGGTCTTTGGCTTCTCTTCTTCGCGCTTTTCCTGCTTGTAGAAGTCTACCTTTCCTGCGGTGCCGGTGTTGTTGAATCTATCGGCGCTGACAATCAGGCTGCCGTTGACCTTTCCGCTATTTACCACGCTTCCGCCGCTGATGAGAGCATCTCTGGAGATGACTTTGCCGGGAAGAATGCTAACCTGCCCCCCTGCCGCCACAAGATTGGTTCCTATGTTGCCGCCCAGATTGACTGTTCCGCCTGCAACTACCACTTTTCCGCCCACATCAGAGTTGACATAGACCTGTCCGCCCGCAGCGATGACGTCCCCTTTTACCGGCGCATTGATGTTCACGGTTCCGCCTGCGACAACAGCCGAGTCCACCGGCGCATTGATGCTGACCATACTGCCACCAGCAAACACATCATCTTCCACGGGTGTATCTATTGAAATCGTATCTCCTGAAAAGGTCCGCAAAGCCTGTCCGCCAAAAGAAAGAAGGAACAAGACCGTCAAAATGAGAACCGCATTTAAGCACTTCATCCCATTCACCATTGGAATGGTGCGATCTTATCCAATAAATAACCCATGTATACCGCTCGATAGCATCAATTTCTGGAAATAATAGACTATGCTGCCCCTAACTATAGCGCTCCTCCAGCCATGGATCGCCACGGTTATGGTATCCATGGCTCTCCCAGAAGCCTGGCCGATCCTCTGAGGTGAACTCTATGCCAGTGACCCATTTGGCGCTCTTCCAGAAGTAGAGCCTCGGCACAACGAGACGCACTGGATAGCCGTGCTCCGGTGTTATGACATGGCCATCATGCTTGATTGCCAGCAGGACATCCTCCTGGAAGAAGTCCTGCAAAGAGAGGTTGGTGGTGAAGTCTCCCGATGCATGAATGATGGCAAATTTGGCCTCAGGCATGATTCGTATAATATTCATCAAAGCCAGGGTCTGCACGCCTTCCCATAGATTATCCAGCCGCGACCATGTGGTCACACAATGAATATCAGAGTGAACCAGTACATGAGGCAGGGCCAGGAATTCATCGAGGCTGAGGCTCTTCTCATCCTCCACCAGGCCGAATAGCTTCAGGGTCCACTTTTTGGGATCGACTCTGGGAATGCTGCCGTAATGCAGAACAGGAAAATCTGCCACCTGCCGCTGGCCGGGAGGAATGCGGCCAGGTCTCTTGGTATCCGGGCTCTCGATCGTTTTCAGGGTGTGCATAAAGTGCTATTAGGAACGGATCTGATACAAAACTTTTGCATAGGGGCCCATTCCCGGATCTGCCGCCTGGGCATGCAAGGCGTATTGCCCATATCCGCGCATGCGACGCCCTATCCAGGAATCCGACAGGCTTTGGCAAGAAAGCCTCGCCGTGTGCAGGCGTCCCCACAATAGTTCCGTATGCGGTTCTGGTGAATATAGAGATTGGGCCAACCGGAATTCTTTCTATTGTACCACCTTGCGCAGCCACCAAAATCTCGCTCTCAAGTTCTGCATATTCGGAGATTTGCGTCCAATATATTGATTAAGATCAACGGGCCTCTATAAGCAACAAAGCAACGGCAGTGATAAGCTTTGGGCGAACAGATGCGTGCAAATGGCGACATTGATTTCCAGATAGAACAACTTCTGCAGCAGATAGAGACACTGCAGAATAAGTGCTCGAATGATAGCTCCACGCCTGCGACCCTTGGCAGCCTAAAAAAAGGCCTGGAGGAGCTGCGATACAAGGCAAGTGAGATCCGCCAGACTCGTATAGGGGAAGAGGCGCTCAGACAGATAATTTCGCAGTCCCCTGATTTCATCTTCCTCCAGGATCGCGATCTGCGCTACACCTGGATATCCAGCAAGAACCCCTTTGGAAGAGAGGCCTCTGATATTTTAGGAAAAAATGATATTCCATTCCTGGATCCCGATGATGTCAAACGGCTGAAAGAGGTCAAAGAGCAGGTAATAAAGACCGGAAATAAGGCCAGAGTCGAGGTTCATGCGAACTTTCAGGGAGTAGAGCACTATTTTGATTCCATATATTATCCCTGGCGAAACGCTTCGGGAGAAATCGCGGGCCTGGCAGGCTACGTGCGGGATGTAACCGAGCAGAAGATTGCAGAAATTGAGATAAAGAAAATGACAAAAGCCGTGGAAACCGCACCCACTGCTATCGTGCTTACCGACCTGGAAGGCAGGATTGTGTATGTTAATCCCAGCCTTCTGGAAAACAGCGGCTTTTCCCATATGTCAGAGACAATCAATGCATCAGTATTTGACTTCACCAGCATTGAAGGAAAGACCAAATTGCAGGAGGAGATCCTGCCAGCACTTCTTGCTTCCGGGCAGTGGAGAGGGGAGCTTCCCATCAAGCGGAAAGACGGCAAAATATACATATCAGAGATGATTTGTGCCCTGGTCAAAGACGACTATGGAAAGCCCAGATACTTCCTGGCAAATTTTTACAACATAACTGATCGCAAACGTGCAGAGGAAGCCTTGCTTCTGGATGATTCGAGGCTGGAAGCTCTGCAAAAGCTCAATCAGATGGATGAAGCCTCTCTGCAGGAGATCTCGGACTTCGCCCTGGAGGCGGGCGTGAAACTGACCGGCTCCAAGCTAGGCTATATGGCCTTTATGGAAGATGATGAGAAGACCCTGGTCATGCATTCCTGGTCCAAGAAGGCCATGCAGGATTGTGAAATCGACCAAAAGAAATGGATTTATCCTCTGGAAGAGACTGGCCTTTGGGGAGAGGCGGTCAGGCAGCGAAAAGCTGTGATAACCAACGATTATCTTGGGTGTGCCATGAGAAAAGGCACTCCGAAGGGGCATGTAAAAATCACGCGCCACATGAATGTCCCGATTATTGACAAAGGCAAGATTGTGATTGTGGCAGGTGTGGGCAATAAGGATGATGAATATGATGACGCCGACGTGCGCCAGCTCACACTGCTTATGAGCGGCATGTGGAAGATCCTGCAACCACGCATAACTGAAGACGAGCTGCGAGCGCGTGACCATTTCCTGCAGGGCGTGGCCCGGGCCACCAACTATCTCCTCACACCCGATCCATATGCAGTAAAAACGGCTCTGGGCATCCTGGGAGAGGCCGCTGATGTGGATCAAATCCAGATCCTGGAGAAGATCAAATCCAACGGAAGCGAGTGCCTGCGCAGCCTGGAGCTGAAATGGCGCAGAAATGCGGCTGGGCACCCTTCGAAGGACGAAATGAACTGGGATATTCCCTGGCAGGACAATTTTCCAGGATGGTACGAGATCCTCGCCCACGGAAATATAGTCCAGGGCACGATCTCCAGGCTCTCGGTTCCCGGAAAAGGATTAATGGATAATTCCGGGATTAAATCCTTCCTGATCGTGCCCACTTTTATCGAAGGCCAGTTTTTTGCAGTCGTATGCTTCAATGACTGCCACAGCGAGAGGCATTGGAACGATAACGAAAGGGCAATCCTGCAGGCGACTGCCGGGAGCATCAGCGAGGCCATACTGCGCAGAAGGACCGAAAGAGCTCTCCGGGAGAGTCAGAGAACACTCTCCACGCTCATGAGCAACCTGCCTGGCATGGCCTATCGCTGTCGAAACGATTCCCATTGGACCATGGAATTCGTAAGCGACGGCAGCCTGGAGCTTACAGGCTACAGGGCCGAGGATCTGATCCAAAATAGGACTATATCCTATGCTGATCTGATTTATCCGGAGGATAGGGAGTATGTATGGAATACGGTTCAGGAGGGCATCTCAAAGAGAAAGCCCTTCCGCATGACCTACAGAATTAAAGCAGGGGAGAGCGTCAAATGGGTCTGGGAGCAGGGACAGGGCATATTCACTGGAAACGGAGAGCTGCTTGCCCTGGAGGGATTCATCAATGATATCACCGATCGAAAGCTGGCAGAGGAAAGCCTGAAAAAAACACAGGAAGAACTGGAAAAGCGAGTCCGAGAGAGAACGGCATGGCTTCTGCGAGCAAACACTGCACTGCAAGAGGAGATGGTCAAGAACAAAGAGACGGAGAGGGAACTCCGCAGAGCCAGACAGGCAGCAGATGCCGCTTCCCAGGCCAAGAGCGAGTTTTTGGCCAATATGAGCCACGAGATAAGGACTCCCATGAATGCTGTCATTGGCCTTGCCGGGCTCCTGCTGGAAACGGAATTGACCGCCGAGCAGAGAGACTATGTAGAAACCATCCACAGCAGCGGTGATGCATTGCTGGCCATAATAAACGATATTCTTGACTTCTCCAAGATAGATGAAGGCAAGATGAAGCTCGAGGACCAGCCCTTTGATCTCCATGAGAGCATCGAGTCGTCGCTGGATATGGTAGCGGCAAAGGCTGCAGAAAAGGGACTGAATCTTACATACAAGGTGGATAAAGACGTTCCCAAGACCCTGCGGGGTGACTCTGCCCGGCTGCGCCAGATTTTGGCCAACCTGCTCAGCAATGCCGTGAAATTTACAGAAAAGGGCAG
The DNA here is from genome assembly GCA_902385025.1 of uncultured archaeon. Classification (GTDB taxonomy): domain Archaea; phylum Halobacteriota; class Methanosarcinia; order Methanotrichales; family Methanotrichaceae; genus Methanothrix. Next base: position 10,756 of record CABMDX010000186.1, read on the forward strand.
CGTGGAAGTATCCGCAAAGCCGGGCGAGCAGCCCGGGGAGATTCACTTTTCAGTATCCGATACAGGAATCGGCATCTCATCAGAGGATATGGGCAAGCTATTTAAGTCATTCAGCCAGGTAGATGCCTCCACATCCCGAAAATACGGCGGAACGGGTCTGGGCCTGGCCATAAGCAAAAGACTTGTGGAGCTGATGAGTGGCAGAATCTGGGCCCTGAGCGAGCCGGGAAAAGGTTCGGTATTTCACTTCCAGATAAAATCCTATGAGTATAATGGAGAAGTTCCAGATCTTCTTTTAAAAGGAAGGAAGATAATGGTCCTCGTGAGCAGCGAGGATTGCCTGAAGGGCCTGGTAAGACATGCGCGCCGCTGGGGCATGCAGATCTATCCGACAGTCACGGCCAAAGAGGCTCGAGAGCTGGCTAAAATCCGCTTTGACGCAGCAATTCTGGATATGGATGTGCCGGGCGCAAAAGAGCTGCATGAGGATCTGCAAAAAAGCATGCCTACGATCACATTGATCTCGCAGGGACAGCGCCGGTCCAGCAGGACTGCTCTGACAAAGCCGGTCACGCCTAGTCTTTTAAAGACTACCCTGCAAGAGACTCTTCTGCCCAAAAATCAGAATACAAGAAGAGTGTCAAGTACCAGGACGAAGCAAAAGGACATCAGAATCCTGCTGGCGGAGGACAACCAGGTCAATCAGAAGGTTGCCCTTCTCATGCTCAAGAAGCTGGGCTATAAAGCGGATGTGGCAGCCAATGGCAAGGAGGTCTTGCAGGCTTTGGAGCGACAGCCCTATGATGTGATTCTCATGGATGTGCAAATGCCAGAGATGGATGGCCTGGAGGCGACCAGAGCCATTCGGAGAAGTGATCTGAAAAAGAGGCCAAAGATCCTGGCCATGACCGCCTATGCACTGGAAGGCGACAAAGAGAGATGCCTGGAGGCAGGAATGGACGGCTACATCTCCAAACCGGTGCAAATAGAGGAGCTGAAAACGGTCCTGGAGAGCCTGCAGTCCGACGACTCAGCCATCGCCTCCCTATAGCCCTGTCATCATATCCTCCAGTGGTCTGCGGGGCGTGGAGCGCATAGCAGTGGCATATCCCAGGCTGAAGAGAAGCTGAGGATATCCGCGAGCAATCATCCCCTGCAATTCCGTTCGAAGCTCGGGATGGCCGATCGGCTGGCTGAAGAATGAGGCTCGTATGCCAAGGCGAGTGGCCTTGAGAAGCAGCTTTTCCAGCGAGACACCACATAAAACCCAGGTGGGCTTATCATCCCCATCGCTTGCAAGAATACCCATAGCACCGCAGCCGTGGATCAGGCCGGAGTCCCGGTAGATAACGGCCGGGCTCAGATCAAACTCTTTGAAAGCCGCGGGAAATCCCAGGGAGACGGCATCCGGTACGCCAAATGTATAGAGCGGCATGCCGTCGGGCTCCGAAGTCCAGTTATTGCGCAGCCACTCGCCAAGGTTATGCCGGAACTCCTTTTTTGCCAGTTGAATCTGATGGGCCCGAGCCACAAGATCAGCCATCCTGGATTTAGAGTCTTTGTCAGAATGCCAGTACAGATAAAGGCCTGACAGATCTATGCCGCCCATAATATCCTCCAGAGTAGGGGGCTCAATCATGCGGCGGTCATATTTGTCTTTGGTAGTATGGCGCTTTTGGATCTGCAGAAATAGATCTTCCTGGAGAGGAAGACTTTCGCCTGGCTCGAACGCCACCTTCGCCACCAGATCGCTATCCTGGCCTCGTGGAAAGTAGTCTGCCACTGCACGAAATCCGAAATGCTCTCCGGCCACTAGCAGATTGGCGATGGCGCAGCCCACGCTCATAAAAAGGGTTCTATTGCTGGGATCAACGAAGGGCAGGCTTCTTTTGAGGTCTGCAAATACGAAAACTGCGTTCTCGCCCAGGGCGAACTTCCAGGGCTGGGTGTTGGGCCCGGATGGTGCAAGTATCGCATAGCGCAAAAGGAACTTGAGCTTCTCCTCGATGGAGCCTGCGGCAGGGTAATCGGATTCTCTAACCTCCCAGGCCTGATAGTTCTTGGCGGTCAAAAGAAATCACCTCCTGAAGTTATATGATTTGTTTGAATAAATCCTTTCTCCAGGCATCACATTCATCTAATCGGCATGCTGACTGTTGATCAGTTCTGGGAGGCTACCTATTTGCAGAGCGCTGTATATTTTGCAGGCGTCAGGGCAAGAAGCGATAGGAAAAACAAGCAAAGCAAGATCGAAAGGCTCTTTGATGCCGCAGGATTTGATGAGCTGATTGGAAAAGGCATACTGACCGCGATCAAGCTCCATTTTGGAGAAAGGGGGAATGACACATTCGTAAACCCCATCCTCGTCAGGCCCATTGCAGACAGGATCAGGGCATGCGGAGGAAAGCCATTCCTCACCGATACCAACACGCTCTATGGAGGCAGCAGGGCCAATGCAGTCGATCATCTGCAGACTGCAGCCGAGCACGGCTTTGGCTGCACCGTAGCCGGAGCGCCGGTGATAATAGCCGATGGCCTGCAAAGCGACAATTATCGAGAGGTTCAGATAAATAAAAAGCACTTCAAACATGTGAAAATAGCAGGAGAGATCGCGAGTTCCGGTAGTATGATAGTGGTATCCCATTTCAAGGCCCACCTTCCGGCAGGCTTTGGCGGCGCCATAAAGAACCTGGGCATGGGCTGCGCGCCCGCCGCTGGCAAAGCAGAGCAGCATTCCGCGAAGCCCATATTCAATGCAGAACTCTGCCAAGGCTGCGGGATCTGTGCAGAGAGCTGCCCGAGATCTGCCATCACCGTTGAGAAGAAGATCAGGGCTGTGCACTATGAGGTTTGCACCGGCTGCGGCAAATGTCTGCGCGTATGCCCAACCCATACACTGGATTTCAACTGGTTTGTAGAGGTGGCACCCTTCATGGAGAGACTTGTCGAGTATGCTCTGGGTGCAATATCGGGAAAAGAGGGTCGAGTGGGCTTCTATAACATCCTTCTCAATATCACCCCGGATTGCGACTGCGTCCCCTGGAGCGATGCTTCTCTGGTGCCCGACATAGGAATCCTGGCATCCCGCGACCCTGTGGCCATTGACAAGGCAAGCTATGATCTTGTGAACCTGCAGATGGGCCTTGCAAACTCCCTTTTGAGGAAGAACCATGAGCCTGGAATGGATAAATTCCTGGGCGTCTGGGAGAATACCCTTGGAAATATCCAGATAGAATACGGAGATGAGATTGGCCTCGGAAGCAAAGAATATCGTCTCGTGGAGATTGACTGAGAACCTGAAAGGTATGAAGACGCCTGACAGAAAGACGCAAAAAAAGAACTGAGGAGCAAGTCGCATGAAAGTAGTTGCTTTTAACGGTAGCCCTCGAAAGGATGGAAATACCGCCACGCTCATCCGTGAAGCCCTGGGAGAGCTGGAGAAAGAGGGCATCGAGACAGAGATTGTGCACTTGAAAGGGCCGATAAACGGATGCATTGCCTGCTTCAAGTGCTTTGATAAGAAGGACGGCAGATGCGCCCAGGAGATGGATATGATAAACGACTGCATAGAGAAGATGAAGGATGCAGACGGGATCATTTTGGGCTCGCCCACATACTTTGCAGACCTCACGCCGGAGCTGAAAGCCCTCATCGACCGGGCGGGATTTGTGTCAAAAGCCAACGGGGATATGTTCAGGCAAAAAGCGGGCGCTGCAATTGTGGCAGTGCGCCGGGCCGGAGCGGTCCACGTATTCGATTCAATCAACCACTTCTTCCTTATCAGCCAGATGATAATTCCAGGTTCAAGCTACTGGAATATGGGGCTGGGACTGGAAGAGAGAGACGTGGAAAAGGACCAGGAAGGATTGCAGACGATGAGGGTTTTGGGCCAGAACATGGCATGGCTTATAAAGAAGCTAAGATGAGGTCTGGGTCAAGATCTATTGTTTCAAGTGGACAACTTGCAGATCCTGTCAAATTTTTCATGAAAACGCCTAAATAAAGGGCTGCCCAGAACCTGCAATAGCTTAAGAGAATCGAGCCGTCAATACCTCAATTCCTGAAGTCACAACATTTCACGGGTGCTGCCAATGTCAATCGAGGGATACGAAGTTAAAGAGATGACCCGACACGAGTTGGATCTCGCCATATCCTGGGCCAACTCCGAAGGATGGAATCCGGGTATTCATGATGCCGATACATTTTTTGCAGCAGGCTCGGAAGGCTTTTTCGTAGGGATATTCAAAGGCAAACCAGTCGCAAGTATCTCGGCTGTGGCCTATGGAGACTCTTTTGGATTCCTGGGATTCTACATTGTCCACCCCCAATTCAGGGGGCGGGGATTTGGCACTGAGATCTGGAACACAGGGATGGCACACCTGAAAGGCAGGAACATAGGGCTTGATAGCGTCCTTTTGCAGCAGAAGCTGTATGAGCGCAAGGGTTTCCGGCCATGTTACAGGAGTGTGCGCCACCAGGGAATTGGGACGGGACAAAAGCGCCTGGCTGAGGGCATAAAATACCTCTCGGAAGTGCCCCTCGAGGATCTGTTGGCCTATGACGATCGGTGCTTTCCTGTTCCCAGGCACGTATTCACCAAATCATGGACTCGCCAACGGGGTGGAACCGCCATAGGAGCCCTCAATGAGCACGAACTTGCCGGTTACGGCGTCCTCAGGGAATGCCATCAGGGCTACAAAATTGGTCCGCTTTTCGCCAATGATGAGAAGGTCGCGGAAGATCTTTTCTGCGCTCTTTGCGGCCACGTCCCTCAGGGGGCGCCGGTCTTCCTGGATACACCGGAGCCAAACTCTGCAGCCCTGGATCTGGCCAAACGCTACCGTATGTATCCCGTATTCGAGACGGTACGCATGTACAATAGAGAAGACCCAGGACTGCCGATGCATAAGATCTATGGCGTGACGAGCTTTGAGCTCGGATAAAAAAGTGGCCTTATTACCAAAACTCCTTCTTCCTCCTCATGAACAGGTACACGAAGAACGGCACACCCAGGAAAGCGGTCATGATGCCCACGGGGAGTATCACCGGTGCCAGGATGGTCCGGGCAGCAGTATCCGCCCCGAGAAGCAGGAGTCCGCCCACCAGTGCTGAGGCCGGCAGCAGGAACCTGTGATCTCCGCCGATGACCATGCGCGTGATGTGGGGCGCGACCAGGCCTATGAAGCCGATGGTCCCGGTAAAACAGATCACGCTGGCGGTGATGAGCGAGACGAGCATCATGCAGACCACCCGCGTCTTTTCCACGTTCACGCCCAGGCTGGTGGCGGTTTCGTCGCCTGCGCCAAGGGCATTGATGTCCCAGGACTTGAGCAAGAGATACGGGAAGCAAATGGCAATAACCCCGGACACGATCCAGACCTTATCCCATGAGGACCTGCCCATTGAGCCCATCATCCAGAAGACAACCTCCTGCACCTGCTCGGCGTGGCCGATGTATTGCAGGAAGCTTGTCATGGCCTGGAAGAGGTACATGATGGCAATGCCCGCCAGGATCATGGTTTCTGGAGTGATGCCCTTGTATTTTGCAAGGCCGTAAACGGTCATTGAGGCAAGGAGGGTGAAGATGAAGGCGTTGCCGATGATAAGCCACTCGCCGCCCACGAAGCCCGCACCGAGGATTATGGCCAGGGCCGCTCCAAAGCTGGCTGCGGAGGAGATGCCAAGGGTGAATGGGCTGGCCAGGGGATTCTTGAGAATGCCCTGCATCACTGCACCGGCAATAGCAAGGCCCATGCCCGCTACAATGGAGAGCAGAATGCGGTGCAGCCGCAGCCCCCAGACGATGGTGTCAGAGAACCAGTCTGTCTCGAACCTGCCGGGGAAGAACCTGGCCAGGATGGCAGAGTAGACGTCCAGGACGGTGATGTTTGCCGAGCCGAGAGTTGCGGCCACGCCTGCCAGGAGCGCAATTCCTGCCAGGAGCAGGAGGAGGAAAAAGGCTTTCCTGTTTATGAAGCGTGCATACTCTTCCCGAAGCTCGATCTTCCCTGCAACCGATTCAATCGACATCTCAAACCATCTGCAACTTTGCCTGCTCTGCATTCAGTTATACGAAATAATTAACTATTAATTCCAATGCACCGAAGCATGCTTGGAAAGTTGTGTCTATATTGATAAGCATTTTGGTTATGGTATCACAAATTGTTATTGAATAATGGGGGGATTTATGCCAGAGTACCTTCATCAGTGAATCTGTCCGCGAAAATCTGGCTGCAATCGAGGTTATTGAATACCGCGATGTAGACTAATGAGACCGCCAAGATGTGGCCGGATATTTCCAGACAAGAGGCGAAGCATACGTCCTCAGATGCCACAACCGACCTGCAGCTTGACTGCGAGTTAATATGCAAGATCATGGATGATTCGGATAAGGAATGCAAGATGGAGGCCATCGAATGAAGTACTATGAGGTCAGAGACTCGATCCATGTGCCTATGCAATAATTGATAGAAGGGGTCTATGGTACGGCCAACTGTAATTTTTTGGGTTTTGGTAGATATTGCTAGGTGACTGCTCTCTGGAGAAAGACGATTAGGTCTATCAAGACTCCGAAGCTCGGTGAATTCCTGAAGAGGGGGCGCCTTCGTCATCTGCTGCGGAGCGCAGGAGCTTCAAGGGATGCCCCATGGTGATTGCCATCAGCTTTGCAAAGTGGGCAGAGTAACGTCTTTTCTGCAAAATGACATTAAGGCCCTCTATCCAATATACCTTTGGAAACAAGAAGAATTCCATTAAAGAGTTTTTATATAATCTTGTAGGGTTTTTTTATACACTTTTTTGTTTTCTACTAGAAACATAGTTTCTCTCAAATCAGAATGATGATCGATATTTATTCCTAATAATAAGAGTATGATAAAAAGCAAAAACCACCGCAATATCCAAGGTGACTGAATTCCGAGGAACATAAAGTCGCATATTGAGAAAAAGAGTGACAGAATTGAACTCATAAATACGAGATGAACATAACTATTAAAAATATAAAAATGGTTCCTATTGTCTGTTTTTGCTATAATGTTAGGATAAATTGCATGACATATCGCCAGAGTCCTTGCTTTAGGTGGCGCATCGAGATCTCTTAAAATAGAAAGATGAAATTCGTACTGAGGAATCCCTACAGTTAGCTTTTCAAGATATCGAATAAGCGGATAGTAGAAGATAGCTCGATAGAATCCATAAAATGAGAAACCTGAAATTATTATTCCTAGTGAAAATAGAACCATCAATGGTATTACATTTGTAGCAGAATAACTAGATATTTCCGCACCCTTTCGCCAAAACAGAAAAACCATTATGAGTATACCAGGACATATGCTACGAAGAAAGGTACTTAGATCGAGGGGCAATGTTTGTATCATTTCGTTCACGCTCTTCATATAATCTAATCTATTTCATTGTATTGCTGTCTAAAATTCATTTTCAATTGATGGCTTGAAGGCCAGATCGTAGCGAATTTGCAGGCAATTTCTAGTGCAATGATTCCAAATTAACATATCAATACACTACAGTCATCATCAACAACAATTCCGCCTGCTATTTTATCCATTTTGTATTTCCACTTAAATATCGTCGGTGGCTCATTCGCTATACTTTTTAACTTTTTAGTTGATTTATAATATTTTCTTATTAGATCAAACCATAGAGGAGGATTCCTATTTACTACACCTGAGAGGGCATTTTTTAAAATGCACCCTATTGCTCGACTTTTAACGTCCATTTCCCTCTCAATCGCTCCTATTTTTAATCATTCTTCCATAGCCTCCGCTAGGCTAAATAATTTTGGCAGTCTTCAGGGTGCAAAGCTGAATCAAAAATTAGGGTTCAAAGATTATCAATTAAGAGATAAACGTTCAATTTAAAGATTTATTAAAATGGTTTTTCAGTATGGCTGCAATTCTATTATGGGAAATAGAAGATCCACTACCCAAAGAAGGCTCAAAATCAAGAACTATGGGCGACATGATTGATAGAGTAAAAATGCGAGCAGTTGGAGAAACATTTGAATTTATTATGACTTATTTTAATTTACATGTACCTGATGAAGGGCTTCTTTATATACTCAAGAGCCTTGGAATGAAGGTATGAATAATAAGATAGATTGAGAATTATATAT
>CABMDX010000187.1 GCA_902385025.1 uncultured archaeon
CGCTGCCTCCCTGAGCATCTCACCCTCACGCTCTGACCCCAGGTAGATGGTATAGCCCACGCCCAAAATGTTCAGGCCGCTGCCCTCCTTGAATTCTATAACCTGGCTTACATCAATCCACTGGAGGCTGCAAGGTTCTGCCTGAGAGGTCTTGACAAGATTCGTCTTGGAGTTCAGCTTCACGAGGTAAGGCACATCTGGATAATCCATTCCATAGCGAGCAATGAGACACAGTTGTGTGGCAAAGACACCAATACTCGCCCCCGCAGCAATCCGAAAAAGATGTTGTGGATCGTTATCCTGTAAATCGATGTCAGGACCGAAGAAGTCGTCATTGAGGTGCTCAGACTTCTGGTCTCCTGCGAAGAGCATCAGCCTGCCGCTTCCGTGCGTGATCTTTTCCATATTATCTCTAAATTTCTGCCGATTCTTCTCTGGCACATCCAGTGGAACTATATCATTTTGCACCATTCTCCAGCCTCAAGCCTTACTAGATAGAACCTTAAGCGTTACCTGTGGCACCAGCCTCTCGAAATCATCCTTCTGGCAAAGAGCTGTTCCCTGGCGAAGAGTGGTGGCCGTACCGGCTGCTGCTGCATATGTCAGGCACTCCTTCAGGTTCTTGCCCCCCACGAGACCATAAATGAAGCCAGCCACAGACGAGTCACCTGCACCAATCGTGCTCTCTACCTTCACTGCAGGCGGAATTGCCTGGTACTCCTGGCCATTTGAGACCAGTAGAATGCCCCTTGGACCCATGGAGACAAGAACAATCTCCACACCCTGGAGATTGATCTCTCGTGCTGCGGCCACGATCTCATCCAAATCCTTAAGCTCTCGACCTACCAGCTCGGACAGTTCATGGATGTTGGGCTTGATTATATTCGGCAAAGCCTTGATGCCTTGGCGCAGCGCCTCGCCGTCCACATCCAGCGCCACCCTGACCTGGCACCTCTTGACAAGGGTAATGATCTTGCGATATATCTCGGGGCTGACGCCCAGAGGCATACTGCCGCCTATGGCGACCAGCTCCCCGCAGGGAAGCCCCTCCAGTTGCTCTACAAACTGCATTAGCTCTGAAGGCTTGATCTCCGGGCCGCGAGCATTAAATGCAAGCTGTTTTCCTGTTTCCATCTCGTGGATGATTATATTGGTTCGCGTCTCTCCTGAGACGCGCACGAAATCAGTCTGAATACCTTCATTCAGAAGCCTCCCCTCCAGCTCTCTTCCGGCAAAGCCGCCCACAAACCCCAACGCGATGTTATCCACACCCAGGTTCTTGAGCACCTTAGAGACATCGACGCTCTTGCCTCCTGCAAAGCTCTTCTCCTCGATTATTCGATTGGAGACATCATCGCGGACCTTCCGGATCCACAAGGTCCGATCTAACGCCGGATTAAGAGTAATGGTGTAGATCATGTTCAATGCATATATGCACGAAAGTTATGACTCTTTTGCCCATAGCTCTGTTCGACAGCAAATGAGGCTGATCTAAAAACCGAAAGGTTTATATCGGCATATGCCGTAAGCTGAAGCAGGCAAAAGTCGACGGCCATCAATCCCTCCTACAATTGACTTTTGCCCTCCCTCCTTTTCATATAATCTCTTTCCTTCCCGAGAATCTTCCAGGGACCTGTTAGAATATGTCCTGACTGCTACAAAGGAGCATAAGTTACATTGACATGCCAAGATCAAGAAGTTCCGTCCCTGCAGTGGCAACAATCAATCCGGCGAATGGTCGGGCAGTGTCTCACATATGGTTTTTTGCATTGCATACGACTACCTGTTTTTCGTCGATTGCCATATCCGAAAAGCTTATATTCGTCGACCGTCGATTGTATAGGTGGCAAAAGTCGAACTTTTTATCCCTCCTACATCACTGACTTTTGCTATCCCTCTTTTTCTGCAGTCCTCCGAGCAGTATGATTTGCCTATGCCAGAAGTTTCTCGTTTGATTTAAATATCCTCGATTCCTTGCCTTTCAAACATGCCGGATGCGCAAACGAAGATAGAGGCTCTTATGGCTTCTCTGGAGGAACTGAGGCTGCACGTGGGCAGAAAGGATCTGGCTGTGGGAAAGCAGTGGATCAATGCCCAGCTCTACTTCTCAGTGGCCAATGCATGCCTGAGAAACCACTGCCTTCTGCTTTACGGCGGAATGGGAGCCAACAAGACCACTCTTATCAACCTGCTGGGCGCATCTTTCCTCTCGATGGACCTGGATGAGGTGGAGAATTTGATGGTGACAGGCCATCCGGAGCAGACCGAAGAGAAGATAGTGGGCTTTCTGGACCCGAGACAGTGGAGTCTTCCCGGTCAGAGCGCCTCGATAGTTCTCTGGACCCCCTGGGCAAGTTCGAGGTGGAAGCTCATAAACGAGATCAACCGTTTTCCGGGCGGCAAGCAGAACCTTTTCCTGGAGATATTGCAGAAGAGAAAGATAAGCTACACAGGCAAGTTCCTGGAGCCGGGCGATACCTGCTACTTCGCTACCATGAATCCGGAATTCTCAGCCACCTATCCAATGGATGAAGCCCTGCTCGACCGCATCTCCGCCTCGGTTCCAGCAGTTCAGCCCAATTTCCTGGCGGGTCTTGCCCTCTCAAAGAGAGAAAGAGAGCTGCGAATTCTGGCCAGCGAGCTGCCGCGCTTTGCGCCTGCTGAGTTCGAGGCCCTTCC
>CABMDX010000188.1 GCA_902385025.1 uncultured archaeon
GATAATAGGCCCGGATGAAGGTGTTTTGGAGATCTGCTGCGGCAGCGGCATGGCCACCCAGGCACTCCAGCATCTGGGATGCCGCCCTCTCTCAATGGATGTCGACCGCTGCGACCTATGCCTCGCCCTGAAGAGCGGTCTGATGGAGGCAAAGAGCTGCTTTGTGCTGGACGCCAGGTATCTCACCCGATTCTTCCCGCCCCGCTCTTTTCAAACGATCCTTGGCTTTATGGTAGGACTGATCGATGATTTCAACTGGCCTATGTGGCGGGAGATCCTCCTGCACGCATCCGGACTTGCCGAAAAGAGCATACTTTTTACGGTTTACACCAGGAAGGAGGCAGAACTCATCGCGAAGGCTATGGAAGAGGCCGGCTGGAAGGGAGAGGTAATCGATAATCGCGACAAATCCGGGATTTATGACCAGTGGGCATACCGGGCAATAAGATAAATGTGATGGAAAGGTTAATTAGAGTTCCCGCAAGGGATGAAATCAGGGTGAGGTTCTTGTCTGATTTTAAGAAACGAAATACAGAGAGAAAAGGTGGCAAGAAGGAAGAGATTAAAAGCAAGAAGCTCATGGAAGAGAACCTCGATGATCTCAGAGGCAGAGGCGGAGAGGAGAAGTAGTCTCAAAGCATTCATATCTAAAATAGCCTCGACGGCTTTGAAAGTAAAAGATGCCAGATTGATTTCTATTGCTCTGTCAAGCCCAAGGCGAGCTTGACAGGCAATGATTTCTGGACCATTCCCAAAGTTCCACCCTTGGGCCAAAATAATGAGCGAAATTGATTGCTTTATGCTGATTTTCGAGCGATATTTGCCTATGAGGGTGTGACGCTAAGGCCTCTGCTCAGCTCCTTAAGCTTCTCAATGCTCTCCAGAGTCCTGGCAGACTCCTTTTTCTTCTCATCCTCGAAATGCCTGATAATATCTCCCAGTGATATGGTGAGCCTGTAGACCTTCATGGGCCGGCCTTTTCCGTCTTTCTTTATCTCTCTCTCCTCTACCCAGTTGTTGTTGCGCAGCGTGCGCATGGCTATGCTCACCTCGGGTTGCCGGAGGTTAGAGCCTATCTCAATCTCCCGGGAGGTAGCCTCTTCGACATTGGCCAGATAAGTGATCATGCTTGCCACATTTCTGGGTATGCCAAGCTCTCGCAGAACCTCTACAAATTCCCGGTCCGCATCATCTAAAACTTTTACTGAGAATTGTCTCATAATAACCTCAATCTATCTTTGTATATAAGAAATACTTTATGATATAAAAAGTTTATTTCGAAAGGGCTTATTTTTCTCAGAGTTAAGATTTGGCAGGTAATATGCATCTCTGTAAAAGCATTCCTGTTTTGCAATAGTATTATATTTATATATTCATAGATGTAGCCAAATGGAATTTGTTGTGATATATCTAATATGGCGTTCATGATATTCGGTTTTAAAAAAACATAAGAGAGCAAAAAACAAGATATTCTCATACGATTTTGATAATTTTGAGAATTATGATACGGAAGAGACTGCCCTGCCTCAGGGAAAATGGCAAGTGGCAAAAGATTGAATAAGACGAGAAACAGCCGACAAGAAGATAGATATATCATTGTTTGCAAAGCCCCTCGCCCATGGTATCGAAGCTTGATCCCTGGGGCGCAGTTCATGTGGATGATTACAGCAAGCTCTTTGAGGAGTTCGGGATATCGAGCTTTGACGAGATCCTGCCCGAGCTCAAAGATCCACATCCCTACATGAGGCGCAAGATCATCTTCGGCCACAGAAATTACGAATCCGTGCTCCGAGCCATGCGAGAGCATCGGCCCTTTGCGGTCATGAGCGGCTTCATGCCCTCAGGAAGAGCTCATTTCGGGCATATGATGGTTATGAATGAGATCATCTGGCACCAGCAGCAAGGAGGAGATGCCTATGCCGCCATAGCCAATATGGAGGCCCATGCCGTGCGGGGCATAAGCTGGGAGCGGTGCCGGAGCTTGGGCATCAATGAATATATCCTCAGCCTCATCGCACTGGGCTTCCAGCCCCAGGAGAACAGCCATATCTACTTTCAGTCCGAGAATTACAGGATGAGAGATCTGGCCTTTGAGCTGGGCATAGAGGCCAACTTCTCCGAGGTCAGTGCGATCTACGGATTCTCAGGAGAGACGCACTTATCTCATATGGAGAGTGTCATGGCTCAGAGCGCCGACATCCTTCACCCGCAACTCGCCGAGTTTGGCGGCCCAAAGCCCGTGGTCATTCCGGTGGGAGCCGATCAAGATCCGCATATCAAGCTTACCCGCGATCTGGCCTATCGCACCAGAAAATTCCTGGTTGAGCAGAGAGAAGGCTATATCAGCATCCGCGGCAAAGCTGCCAGCACTTCGCTGATGCAAGCAGCAGAGCAGGTTTTGCGGCAGGGCGATTTTGGAAAGGTGAAGCGCTACGAGGAACACATTGATGTCACTGATATCCAGGATCGTCAGGGCCTGGCCGATGGAACCCTTCGGGAGGCGATGGATCAGCTCATAATAAAACTGGAGACCGTGCATGGGGAATACGGCTTCATTCCTCCTGCCTCCATTTATCATAGATTCATGACTGGCCTCGCTGGAGGAAAGATGTCTTCCTCAAGGCCAGAGAGCCATATTGCTCTGACCGAAGATCCAAAAGAAGCTGCCAAAAAGATCATGCGGGCCATAACCGGAGGCAGACAGAGCCTCTCAGAGCAAAAGAAGCTTGGCGGCGAGCCGGAGAAATGCTCTATCTATGAGTTCCTGGTCTTTCATCTCTCCGATGATGATAATGAGCTTCTGGAGCTGGATGCAGAATGCCGTTCAGGCAGGCGCATGTGTGGGACTTGCAAGAAAGATGTGGCAGAGCGCATCCAGAGATTCCTGACGGAGCACCAGCAAGCTCGTGAGGCGGCACGCGAGAGACTGCCAGAATTTGGGATAAAGGATTAAACGCCCGTATCAAAATATCTTTTTATTGAAGTATTTAAATTCATTTACGTTCTGGAGGATTCCTATAAACCCAGAATCTTTATAAGTATCGAAAAATATATATACTAATAAAACTATTGATTGTTATGAATTCATTTGTTGGGTGGGC
>CABMDX010000189.1 GCA_902385025.1 uncultured archaeon
ATCTGGAATACGACGCCCAGCAGACAGAAGACGTCGCCGCATATCTTGAAAGGACGATATCGCAAGATCAGATTTCCCTGACGATCTATGTGCATGAAGGAGATCTGAATGGAACTATGCTCTCCGGCGTTCAGATTGCGGGAATGGATGCTGCAGGAAGCGAATTTAATGCAGCGACAAACTCAAGCGGCATTGCAGTCATCCGCGGAACTCCAGGGTCCTGGGAACTGACCTTCACAAAAGCAGGATACAGCTCCGTCAATAACCTGAGCTATGATGCAATTCAAACAGAGGAGGTTGCTGCATACCTCAAGAAGGCAAACTAGCCAAAAATTAAGCTGCCATCCCTAAATCGAGGCTCCATCGCCTCGCACTTTTTTTAGCTATGACGCTCGCATGTGCCCTCCGAGCATCCTGCTCGATTGGGCTTTGGACAGCCACATGCACTTCCAGAGCATGCACTATAGCATCTAAACTGCTCCTCCTGGCCAGAAGCTATTTACTCCATTTGCTGCATCATCCTAAATTAAGAGGGTTTGATGATGCAGGCATCGATCAGTATCCTGATACTATTTTGCCTCATGGCAACGGCCATCGCTGAGAACGATAGCACAGTCATGGGTCCCTATCAAATCTCGTTCGATCTGAGCGTCTCCAAGGAGTCATATATTATCAGTCCAAGAGAAGAGACGTCTCATTATGATCAGGGACCAATTAAATATAAATTGAAAATAAAAATAAAAAATGATACCGATTCCACGCATCTCATGACGTTATCGTTATCAAAAGGCGGAATCGATGCTTCTTTGACGCCCAAATCAATGCGGATGGGAATGAGAGAATCCTTCTTGAAAGCCGGACTCATTAATATCAACACCTCGGAAGGAGTGATAGATGGAAAATGGGGTGCTATCTGCACAGGAGTTGCTCAATTGAAAGAATTAAAATTCCTCAAACCGATTCTTATAGAAACGTATCAGGTGTCGTATCACCCCTTCAATGACACGACTGCGATCATAACCTCCACCTATCCCTGGAATGAAGGCACCATGCAATTCCTCAAGACCCTTCACATCGAGAGGATTAATGCAACTGCAAGTTGATTTCTATTATTCCCTGCCCACTGCCACCACATGCCCCAGGCGGGCGGACATGCTCGATCGAATGTTAACGCCCTCAAAAGAATGCAGATTCCATTTTGAGCCTTCGCTAATCCCTGCCAGATACTCTACCCGATTGGATTTCTGCCAGAGCCAACTTTAGCCAATCCACCTCATGCCGCTATCCAGAGTACGATGGTTCCTCAGAAAACCCTTAATCGCTCAGGCTGAATGCATCAAGTATCTCTTTAAACTCCACTGCAGTCAAAGAAGGACTCCTGGGCGTGATGATTATCACATAACCGTCTTTAGTATAATCAATATAGCCCTTTAGATGCTCTCCGGTTGATGTTATAGTGTATTGAGCACCGTCTTTCGTATGTCCGCTATCCTTCGGCAGCTCGGCTATATTCATCAGATGAACCACATTATTTGCCATTTTCACAGTTGTTTTGACCATATCCTGGCCGTCAAAGGTAAAATTTTCAGATCCACGATGAGACAGAGCGGCACTCGGCTGGGATAATTCGAAAACAGATGATTTATTGTCCGCAGCCATATTCCCGGCATGGCCTGGAAATATCATTCCTGAGAGCATGAAAATCAATAATCCATATCCAGCGATGCTTTTCATTCTCGGCCCTCCTAATTTGTCACCAACCCGAACATAGCCACCGTGCATAGCCCAACACCAGGAGGCACACGCATCCTCTTTTGGAGAATAGAGCATAAGCCATGTATAGCAGGTGAGATGATTATGCTATGGGTCATATTCTACTATTCCATAAATCATCCATTTCATGAATATAAATACCTGGTATAGGGCAGAGAATATCGCCAACGGAGCGGTAGTCAAAGAGCCATGATCCATTTCGACGGTAGGATTAAAATTAGCAAATAGTGTTACCGAAAATCTTATAATTATGATGGAACAAGTACCATTCAGTCGGATCGGTCAATCCACTCCATCATGGCTGTAGAGGCTCCTCTCACGATAACGCGGTCAAAAACATCCTTAACCAACAGTGAGAGGCCTGGTCCAAATTTCTCATGAGATAGATCGATCCGGCATACTTGTCCGCTGAGGGCCAGTAAGCCACCTGCCACCTCAAACCCTTTTAAGCCTTCCTTCTCCAAGGACATAAACCTCATGGGCCATGAACCGAACCACATCAGCCTGGTGTGATATCAGAAGATAGCTCAGACCTCTTTCCTTTTGCAGTTTTTTTAAGAGGGTCAGAATATATGCCTGCACCGACAGATCCAGTGCAGAAGTGGGCTCATCCAGGATCATGACCTTGGGGTTTAGGAGCAAAACACGAGCCAGAACAATCCTCTGATTCTGGCCTCCAGAAACCTGGCCCGGACAGCGGCAGAGCAGCTCCTCTGAGAGGCCCACAGTATTCAGGATATCGCTTGTTCTCGCTCTCCAATGTCTCTTTGGAATTCTCAGGAGGCCGAGCACCTCATGAATCGACCCCTCTATGCTTTTCCTGGGATTCAAAGAGCCTTCAGGGTCCTGAAAAATCATTTGCACGGACCTTCGAAAATCCAAATACTCCTTTCCGGACAGGGGACGAATATCCTTCCCCTGAAAGGAGACGATCCCCGATGAGGGGTGCTCAAGCCCTGCCATGATCTTGGCCAGAGTTGTTTTTCCAGAGCCTGAGACGCCCATAAGCCCAAGGGTTTCACCCTCCACCAGCTCCATAGATATATCTTTCAGGATAGAGCGCCTCTTCTTGAATATCAGGCCCTGCTCATGCTCCAGAGAGATTCCCTCGGCATTCAGCAGCGCCAGCATCTCACCTGCCTGCCGCATGATTCGTGCCTGTCGTCTGAGCAGCCGCTCATGCCAATCTTCTTGCTATTGGAGCTGCTTTTCGCGACCGCCATCATGGGTGGAGCTTCTTTGCACAGAGCGGTCATCTGGCTGCAGCGGGGATGATATCTGCAGCCAGAGGGAGGTTGAATGAGAGATGGCGAACTTCCCGGTATGGGATTGTACCCGTTCTCTGGCAGGCAGCCCTTCAGAGCCCTGCTATAGGGATGCAAAGGATTCTCAAAGACCTCCGAGCTCAGGCCGATCTCCACAATTTGCCCGCAATACATCACAGCCATCCTATCCGAGACAGCAGATGCCATGGAGAGATCATGGGTTATGAGCAGCAGTGACGCTCCCCATTGCTCCTTGATGCTTGAGAGTTCCCGAATCGCCTGCCGGGCAAGAGCGTCATCGAGCCCTTTCGTGGGCTCATCTGCTATGATTATCCTGGGAGAAAGGATCACGGATGTTGATATCATTGCCCTCTGATTCATGCCTCCTGAGAGCTCAAATGGATACATCTTCAAAATGCCTCCGCCCTCCAGGCCAAAGGAGATCGCGACCTTTTCTGCCAATTTCCGTGAGCTTTTCTTAGAGCGGCCCCTGTGCACGCATAGAGGCTCTGCAATCTGATCTTCCATGCGGATGAGGGGGTTATGAGCCAGTGTTGGATTCTGGAATACCATGGAGATCTGGCTCCCTCTTATGCGAGAGATATCTTTCTCTGAGAGGCAAAGAAGATCTCTGTCTCCAAAAACCACGCTTCCTGAGACTACTGCATTGCCAGGAAGGAGCCTCAGTATCGCAGAAGCTAGCACGGACTTTCCGCAACCGGTCTCTCCTACCAGGGCCAGAATTTCTTTCTCCCACAGATCAAAGGATATATCCTGCGCTGCCATTACACTACCGAGAGTTGTCGGAAAGCTGACCGAGAGGCCCTCGACCTTCAGTATCCGCCTCTGCTGATGCTTTTCCGGAGAAATGCCTGGGTACATTATTCGATTCTCTCCGTTTCCAGATCCCGCTCCTCCAATGCAAATCCCATCAGAATTACAGAGAGTACCGATAGGCTGATGCATAATCCCGGAGGCAGATACCACCACCAGTAGCCATTGATAAAGCCTCCTCGGGTGAATGCGAAATTGATCATCATACCCCAGCTCTTCATGCTGGCATCGCCCAGGCCCAGGAAAGAAATGGAAGCTTCTGCGATCATGGCAGAGGCGACGGCCAGCAGGAATTTGGGAAGTATGACATAAAAGATATTGGGCAGCACATCAGAGAAAATGATATGCAGATCTGAGAAGCCCATTGATCGGGACCCTTCTATGAAGCTCATCTCTCTGATCTGCAGGGTCTTGGACCGGATAACCCTGGCAGTGGAGGTCCACCACAGGCAACCCAGGAGAAGTGCCACCATCCAGAAGCTGGGCTTCAGGAATGCTGCTAATACAATTATGAGAGGAATTTGGGGGATCATAAGAAAGATATCCGTTATGCCCATGAGAATCTCATCAACCAATCCCTTGTAGTATCCGGAGAGCAGACCGATTAAGGTGCCCAAAAACGTCGAAAGCAATGCGGCTCCGAAGCCCACGATCAATGAGACCTTCGAGCCGTAAATCAGCTCGGAGAGGATATCATTCCCTAGGTCGTTCGTGCCAAGAAAGTGGCCCCACCCAGGGGGTAAGAATGGTTGAAACCGCACCCAGGGGTCGCAGGGCGCAATGGCAAAGGAGAAAGAGGCCATGAGCAAAAAAGAGAGAAAGAGCATCAATCCAAGGAATCCGGGGAAGCTGAAAGAGCCGGGCCCAAAATGGCCTCTCTCATGACGATTCATGCTTGCGGCATCACCCGTGCCGGGATTTACAGTTCCCGCTTCCCTTTTTGTTGCTTGTTGGCCGCTGGATCTGGCTGAATTGAAAAAGCCCAATTCTTGCAGTCCTGCCATTTTTACTGCCACCTCACGCGAGGGTCAATGCGACTGTATTGCAGATCTGCGAGCAAATTGGCGAGAATGACCATGATCGTGACTATGAGAAAAGATCCCTGCAAGACGGGGTAATCCCGAGAGAGAAGTGAATCGTAGATGAGATTTCCCATGCCATTCATGGAAAAGACTATTTCGATGAATAATGCCCCGCTGAATATGAACCCAAAATCAAGAGCAATGATAGTGATGATCGGTAAAAGGGCATTTTTGAAGCAATGGCGGAATAAGATCTCATTGCCATAAAGCCCTTTGGCACGGGCATATGCAGCATACAGTGACCTGCGCTCCACAAGAACGCTTCCCCGCATGATCATAAAATTTCTCGAAACCGAAAATAAGCTCATTACCAGAATGGGAAGCATGAGATGGTGGGCAATATCCAAAAATGATCCTGTGGAATAGAGCCCCTTGAGAGGAAACAGTCCGAGCCGAAATGAGAAAAGATAAAGGGCGAGCAGGGATAAAAAATAGGGAGGGGTGCAGTAGATCATCAGGAAAAAGGCGGTATTCACCCTCTCCATGCCACATCCTCTCTTCCAGCCGGCCAGGCCTCCAAGGATCGTGCCAAATATAGCTCCTGCAGATAAGGATGGAACTGCCAGCAGAAGCGTCCACTTCATGCGGGAAAGAATCAGGCTACTTACACTGGAATGAAGATGATAGGAGTATCCCAGATCAAAACTGAGAATGGATCTCCAGTAAGCCAGATATTGCTCATGAAGAGGCAGATCAAGCCCCATGAGGCTGCGTAGCTCTGAGGCCGAGCCTTCTGTCAGATACGCATCTTCACCCAGGAGATTGGTGAGCGGATCGCCTGGCATGCTCCTTGGAATTATGAAATTCAAAGAGACAATAAGAAATAAGGCAAGAATGCATCGAAGTAACCTTTTTTTGGCAGGAGACATAATTACCTCATCCTGGATTTTCCGAAGTAATATAGAGAAGCGCATCTCTGACAGAGAACGAGACCCAGTGGCCATCGCTTTTCTCTGATAGCCTTCCCCCTCTGCAGAGGTGCCCTGCCACTTCCACCGGATCGACCTCATTTTGCTCCTTTTCAATGAGGGAAATCTTTTCGAGATCGGCCTTTATTGCCTTTTGTTGGAGAATCTTGAGTTGATATCGGGAAGGACAAACAGCAATGGTCCTGTTCGTCTTTCTCGAAAATGGAATGCAATAGGCACCGGTTCCTGCTTCAATATCCAAAAAGCTCGAGCCTGGCAAAATAAGGGAGGAGATCATGGTGAGGATCTCCCGCGGTTAGCCAGAATTGTTGGCCACCTGGTCATAGACCTGGTAGTCTGCCAGTATCGGTCGACGGTTATATTCTGCTGCTTTGATATGCGCTTACAGCTCTTGTTTCTTATAAAATCCACCCATAAATTCGTCCAATGGCTCATCTTCATGCCTTCCGTACCTCAAGGAAGCTATCGACATTGTAAATTCCGTAAAGGGGATCCGAATACCAGCCAGTGAAGACCTTGTTATAGGGAGTCACGATCCGGCTCCAATAAAGGGCAATTCCCGGCAGATTGGCAGCATAGTAATCCTGCACCTGATAGGCATATTCCTTGAGCTCCGACTGACTCGTGGCCGCGAGAATCCCGTCGCATAGCTTCAGAAATGCCGGATCATCCACATTATGCAGGACGCCTTCGCCTGTGCGAGTGGAATCAAAGTAGCCTGTTCCCCAGTTGGCATGCATGAGCATTCCCCAGGGTGTGCTCCTGGTGATGGTCATATCGTATTCATAGGCATCCTTCTGCTTGATCCAGGTGCTGGAGTCGACGCTCTTTATCTCTGCATTAATTCCAAGGTCCTTAAGGTATCCGATTACAAGCTCTGTGGGCCTCTGATAATCAGTGCGGGTGAGGAATGTGAGCTTGATTGCCTTTCCATCCTTTCCATCCAGTATGCCATCGCCGTTTGAGTCCTTATATCCCGCTTCGCTCAAGAGTTCCCTGGCCTTGCTGAGATTGTACTGCAGCTTCCTTGTTTCCTTGAAGTCCATCATGCTTGGTGGAACAAATCCGGCATTAGGAACCTGGCCATATCCCAGGGCATCAAGATTGAGAATTTCGCTGTAATTGAGGGCATAGGAGAGAGCCTTTCTGAATTCGAGGTCAGACATGGGCTCCTTCTTCAGATTCATAGCCAGGAAGGTGAGGCCGATATTGTCCTTTTCGATGAAGTCGAAGTTTCCGGTGTCTTTTAGCTTTTGTATGCTGGTGTAGGGGTAGGATCCTGCGTATTTATAAAAGGCGTCGACCTCACCCTTTTCAAGAGCCATGGAGAGGACATCCATATTGCTGAAGGTATGAATCTCTATGGAATCGAAATAGGGAGAACTGCCTTTCCAGTAGGGATTCTTCTTGAAGTAAATGACTCCGGCATCAGTATCAATCTTGGAGATATAATAGGGCCCAAAGCCCACCACTTCGCCATTATTCACATACTCCAGCGGTTTGTCGATCTTCTCCCAGATGTGCCTTGGAAGAATGGTGTAGGTTGCAAACTCCAGATTGAGGCGAGAGTAGGGCTTGTTCAGCTTGAAGACCACCGCGTTTCCATCCACGGAAATGTTCTCCACGGTCTTCTTGATCCAGCCTGCAGATGGAGATTTGTCTGCCAGATAATTAAAAGTGAACATAACATCATCAGGAGTCAATTTCTCTCCATCGCTCCAATAGAAGTTGTCTCTGATGAAGAACTTCCAGATCATGCCGTCTTTCGAGACTTCAGCGCGATCCGCCGTCAATCCCACGATGCTTCCATTCTCTGCCATCTTCATGAGCGTGGGATTGGAGAGATGGGAAAAGACTCCAAGACTGCTGTCTCCGAGAAGGCTCGCGGACTTAACGACACTGGGTGAGCCGATCTTCAAGACCGTCCCAGATACTTCACCTGCACACTGCCCCTGAATGGCGAGAATAAGCATAAAAAGAATAAATCCCGCCATCAGCCGACCAAGACGATGTTTCATCACGGTTTAAGCTCCTTAATTGCTACGAAAATCATTTTTAGGTATAATAAATTTGTGGCCAATATCAAATTATATGAATTTGTGCATGATATTGGTATAGAATGAATATGAGGTATTGAAAATCCCATTGTCAAATGAGCTGTTCAATGCCCTGATGAAAAGCAATTGGGACATTAATCAGCAGCTAAAAGAGGTAGTGCGGAGGCGAGAGATCTCACCATTCCGCTATTGTGGCTCGCAGCTAATTTTTCAGGCGCTCGCCTCCTTCGATGGGAGTATAACGGTGGCATTTGCTGCCTGGCACAGAGTTCCATCGAAGTCCTCTTTCCAGACCACCAGGTCCACTTTATGATCATCCTTATCAACATACTTCCGGGTCACGTATGCTTTGGCGGTGAGAACATCGCTAACCTTGCCGTGCCCGGTAACGCTCTTGCCCTCAAGTGATGGCACCTGTGCGATGATATCATCGGCCAGAGCGCCATTTCTCCGGCTAAAGGATTTCGATCTTTTCGGATTCATAATATCGCCAGAGCCCGGATGATAGCATCTCTTGAACGAGTAATAAAACCAAGACCGAACGAACCGGAGATGCACAGAGAGATTTAGGGATGAAATCCGCAAAAGAGGGTTCGATTAATTGTTTAGACGTTCAGAACAGTTCTGCTATCCTACTTTAGCCAAAGTCGCCGAGAGCTATGGGGCCGAGGTCACAAAGATGTGCTTCAGAAGAGGTGGAGGCCGAGCCCGAAGCCCTGCGCAGCCTCGATCACAGAGCAAGAATTGTGCTTGCCCTATTTGCCGGAAAGGAGACCATCACCGCCCCCCAGGTGGCCGCCGAGCTGGGCCTGTCCGAGCGCATGGCAGGAAACCTTCTTGGGACCTGAATGAAAGACGGATGGCTACAGATATTAAATCCCTCACGGCGCAGGAGAAGCTACAGTTTATCGGCAATAAATCGGCAGCTTATCGGCAATGCCTATGAATAAGGTGAGAACGATCAGAGATTGCAGAGAAAGGCTTGATCCCGAATAGTATCCACGCAGCCACCCATGTCTGAAGAAGGCGATCCGGCCATAAGAAAAGGGCGGCGGGACTTCGCAGCAATTCACGCCGCCGAAACTTGTTTTTTATTAGGTTTTGTCTCAGTCTTCTAGCCTGTTCAGGCCGTACCCTTCATCACACCATACCTAGTTCCCATGAGGATATGTTTTCCTACCATGGCGTTCAATTCAAATCTGGCATCCTTTTGGAAGAGCATGACGAAATCCGACCCGCCAAAGAGGAAGTTTCCAAGCATGTCCCCCTTCTCATGAGTAGATCCAGCCGTCACATTGTCCTCGAAATTGACCGATGACACCTGGGCCATGCCCATGGGAATAAGGGCCACAAGGCCATATTTGCCTGTATCAACTATCGCATAGCCACGGGTCTGAGAAAACTGCCAGCCTGTGGAATCGATAGGATCATACTTGCCCTCTGTTTCATTCCACGAGACCTCCAAGGCGACGTTTTGCACAATATTTTTCATTTCTTTGACCGTTCCGCCCACAGCGAAATGATATCGGTGATAGTCATTGACATTCAGGAAGGTATGTGTAAGCACGCCATCTGCAAAGGCATCCTTGTACTGACTGTCATTGCCCAACAGATCCTCGATGCTGTAATAATGCACCAATTTGACCTTCAATCCACCATCAGCCTGGATCGTTGAATTGCTGTCAATCGCCCATACACCCTGAGGGACGGAATCAGCAGGCGAGACAACGATGCTGGTATCATTGGGCTCGGCGATGGGGCGCTGCTTTGGAGACGACAGGTATCTCGAGAAGAAGCGATTGAAAGTGTTCCAGTTTGATGGCGACTCGTACCAATCGCCCTGCAAACCATAGCTTGGGTCGTTATAGAACTGCTGGAAAGTCTCGTTGTTCCATGAATCCTCGGTATCAAGGAATGCTCCCCAGGTCACGGAAAAATTGTAGAGCCATGCAGAAAAGGGCGGATAGTACTGAATCGTATTCCTGTAGAGGCCCTTATTCAATAGCTCAGGCAGGGGTTGATCAACCAGGAAGTAGAAGTAGCAAATGCTTTGCAGTATTTGATCGCGCGTTAAATCAGTTGGATTCTCAAGAACATCTTGAGGGATCAGTTCTGATGCACTATCAATATAATCATAGTATTGCGATAAGTTCTGAACAGGATTTGTACTCGGATCAGAATTATTTAATTTGGCTTCGGCGATAGATTTTTCCAGCATTTTTCCGATCTCGGGATTCGTCTCCACTAGTTTTATGAGATCTTGTGTTATCGCCTTATGATTATCCTCGCCAATCGAGACTGTGCTTATGGCCAGGATCGATGCAGCCAATATTACTATTGCTAACCTTAACTCCGCGAATATGGGGAATAGAAGGAGCTCCTCATAGATGATTTAGCCTATTGGTTCATATTTCCTCGAAAGCTTAATAAACCACTATTCCCTACATGGCGAATATGGAATCTTGGGC
>CABMDX010000190.1 GCA_902385025.1 uncultured archaeon
CGAAGGCCAACATGTGATCAAGCGGCAAATAAATCTGAGCGAGACTCAGAACTTAGTGCTAAATTTGCTCGGGCAAGACTGCAAAAAATACTATGGATTGGAGTGTTAATGCGAAATGTGGGATATATAAACCAAATGCAATCTATAAAACAAGCATGTTTCAGGAAATATGGCGCGAAATGGATTGTGTTGCCGCCAGCTCTTCCCAGGCAGCCTGCCTTTCGCCCGCCTTTTATATTTGCATTGTGAGTCTTTAGCCTTGTACAGCCTTACCTATGATCTCTGGAATGAGATAGTCGATGACGCCGCCCTGGCCCATATGCCTCTTTTGGAGGCCATGCACCAAGAGGCCCAAAAGCTGCAGATTTCTGCGGCGCAAATTGAGGCGCTGAAGAAGAAAAGAGAACTGGTAATCGAAAGCGTCCCCTGGCGCTTTCTGCTCCAGATTGAATCTTATGAAGACAAGATCGAGGGTTTCAGGATATTTCTTGTGGCCTCAGAAGAGGCAGAGGTCTGGGAGCAAGTTAAGGCCGTGGTGGCTGCAGACCATGGCTTCTCCCTGGAAGAGATCGAGGGCTATGAACTGGAGCATGGCCTGGATTTGAACGAAGCGATTTTTGAAGAAATTGAGGAGAGTTATGGAGTCTTGGCAGAGGTTTCGGAGGATGGTGTTCTCTTTGAGCTTGTGATCTTTGACAGCCAGGATATTGATGATCGCCAGATAAGCGATGCCGTGTGGAACGGTGATGACGATGCCAATTGATGCGGCCCATTAGCCGATGGGTCGACTATTATCTTTGATCAGAAAGGGCCGGACTCAATCGTATCTATCAATGGGAAATTCCTTTATGTGATATTCGCCTTTGTGCGGCTTATTATCCACAGGAAGAGAGAGAACTATATAGAATAGCTCTGAAAACCTGTAGAGATCCAGATTCACATCTCTTTTGATCAGCATCGACTCCAGAAGATCGACCTGCTTTGCAGCCTCGCTATTGGGCCTCCTTCCCAGGCGAAAATCCTTCAGCAAATTTCTCAGTTCGCTTGAATCAAGGGGCAAATTCGAAAGGATCTCATTCAGGCCCAGGGTACACATGATAGAAAGAATCGGTCTCGTTTGGGCCGGCATCCTGCCGACCTGAAAGGTAACGATGTAGGGCAGGACGGGGACCGTGCGGGTAAAGGCTTCGCGGGTGCTCTCCTCCTGCTCCAGAGAGCCCATTTGGCCGAAGTATCTGCCCACATAGAGACTGATGCCGTTAATTGTGACCTCGCTGCCTTCCTGGATCTTGCCGCGTATTGCCAGATCCCTAGCAGCATACATGGAATAGACTATATGCTCCAGCTTCTGCGAAGCATCCTGCTCTTTTGCGGGCACGCCATATCTGTCTGATGAGGAGCTATTAAAGATTGCTCAAAGGATATTGTTGGTCGATTTTTTGGGGGGCGCTTTGTACCATTTTATCTTCTTTGGATCACCGCAATCGTCTATATCCGTCATAAATTCTAAGTAGAGTAGTGATCTCGGGCATGTGAATAACTCTCTTTACCCTCCAATGCCCGGATCCTCCCTCCTTTACATTTCGGATGCCCAAACAGCCTCTTGTCCTCATTTTATGTTTTTTTGAGAATCCGTTCAGTATTGTATAACTGTGGTCTCTGCAGGGGTACCATCCATCTTATGAACCGGTTTCTGGCTTTCGAAGGTGTTGAGCGTAGAGGGATCTTTGGTCGCGATCTTGGGCAACCACATCAATGATGCATTTTCGCCATATGTTTGATTCAATTGGTCATTGAATTGCTGAATTGCGATATTGTACTGCGCTATGTTGTTCGTCAGTTGCCCCAGCTTCAGACCGGCATTCACACCATCCATATAAGCCTGCTCCACAGGTGACAGAGCCATACTAGGCAGAATCAGCAATAGCAGCGATGCTAATGCAATAATTGTTCTCATAAAGAAGCGATTGCTTATTGCCAATATAAGCGTATTGAGCCAGCGAGACTTTTTTATTTGCAGATTGGACACGGGCCCCTAAGAGTGAAAACCACTGTGAGGATCTACACATGAGCTCATCCCAGGTATCCGAGTCCAAGCTTATCCGATGGAAAAGGACTGGTAGTCTTGATCCGGGGGCATATGTTGAAAGCAGGTTCAAAGGATTGCTCTATTTAGACAATTCTAGAGACTCCAACTTATTTCAGAATCAGGATCAACAAGAACTTTTATATGCATTGATGCGTTCCGCTAGGCGATTATGAGAAATGCTATCGCTTTATGCGCAATGCTATTCATTGTCACAGCCATTGCGTTCGGCGTCTCAACTACAAGAGACGCACCCAATGAGTCCGTGAACCAGATTTCA
The DNA here is from genome assembly GCA_902385025.1 of uncultured archaeon. GTDB lineage: Archaea > Halobacteriota > Methanosarcinia > Methanotrichales > Methanotrichaceae > Methanothrix. The sequence goes on from CABMDX010000190.1 coordinate 2,367, forward strand.
TCATCAATACCGCTTGCCCAGAGCTCATCCTTAACCGAGCTTGTCGATTTTGTGAAGGAGGCTCGCGACTACGCCCGCGATGTGGGCCGCGAGAGGGCATGCCAGGAGTTTGACAATAAGACTGGCAAGTTCGTGCGAGGAGATCTTTACATCTACGCATACGACTTCCAGGGGACAAACATCGCTCATCCCTTCCGTCCTGATTTTATCGGAGAGAACAAGATCAATTTGACAGATCCGAATGGGGTGACTCTGATCAAAGACCTTGCGAATTGTTCCCGCAGGGGCGAAGACTTCACTTATTTCATATTCCCCAATCCGGATCACGCCTCAAAGGATGAGCTAAAGGTCGGCTATGCGGCTAAGGTTGATGATAGCTGGTGGGTGGGCTCGGGCGTCTATCTGTCCGATGTTCCTGCCTTCTTCCCGCCAGAATCAAGAGAGAATCTGGTCGCATTCGTGGATAGCGCCGTCAAATATGCAGAGGAGAACGGAAGAGAGAAGGCTCTGGCAGCATTCAATGATAGGAACGGCTCATTCGTTCGTGGGAACCTCTATATCTTTGCCTACGACTACAACGGCACAGTTCTATCGCTGCCTCATCAGCCCACGCTTTTGGGGTCAAACCGCCTTGATGCCAAGGACTCGAATGGCATCCGATTTGTGCATAATTGCATTGATCAGGCAAAAAGGGGCAGTGGCTATCTTTATTACCTCTACGGCAATCCCGGCATGAATATGAAGGACGATCTCAAGCTCGGCTATGTGAAGAGCGTGGACAGCAACTGGTGGCTTGGTGCAGGAATCTATGCATCGGAATCAAACACTACAAATGCCACCAGCCCAACATATCTGGGTGAGATCAGCGGCAATTCAACCGGCAAATAACCCGTTCAAGCAGCCAAATCCCGAAAAGAATCGAAGCCAAGGTGCTCCATGTTTCGCGAGCACCTGCATATTTCTATTTTACCGGGCGTCAAACCCACGGTCGTTATCCAGAATGATACGCGGAGATCCCGCAAAGACAATGAAAATCAAGACCGCTATTCGCTGCGATAGTTTTCATAGCTTCGGATAAGAATCGGGATTCTCAATCGCTTTCTATGGCACTCTGAAAAGAGCCTTCGAAATTCAAAGGAACAATACGCAAGCACTCTCATTCCAGCCATGTTCCTGTTTTATTTATCATGATAATTCATTGCCAAAAGATTCTTATCATCCCTCAATATCAGTCAAGGGACCAAGCCCAAGGCAAAAGCTAAAAAGAGATGACCAAAAAGGCAAGGGCAATAGGGGAGAAAACGGTATTATGAGCGAAGCAAGAGACAGAAAGATGAAGCGAGAGCGCAGATTCGAAATGCAGAAGGCCGAGAAAGTCCTGAGAGCTTGCAGGAGCCGAAGAGGTTACGAACTCTTCCAAGAGCAAGAGCAGGAGAAGAAAAAGCAAAAATAGGAGCGTGCGCCGCGATCCTGGCGGCTGCTCATCTGGCAAGATTCAATCTTGCCCAATTCATGTCCAATTGTCAATTTTGTATCATCCCTGTGTCGTTGTATTCGAGCCAGAAGAGGCGGGGCATGTGGGGCTGTCTGCCCCGCATGTCCGGATGATCATGACTCAGGCGATTGTCCAAGCTCTGTCGGTGCCCGACGCCGCTCTTGCTGCGCTTCCCGCTATGACTGCGGCACGGAAGAGCATTTGTTAAGAATGAAAGGTTTTTATAGACTTTGAACCCCATAGCTATACCATCACATTGTTAAATTTTTTATCATTGAATATGCATCCAGCTCATTTGGCTGAGGCGCTGTATCCCATTTGCGGGATCATCAGGCCTTTTCGATTGTTCAACAAATATTTTCTTAAAAGATGAAATGGGGTGATTCGGGTCTGCAGCTCATTGAATAAGAATCCCGAAATTCAACAGCATTCGAACTCGATAACAGGAGCAAGCTCAAGGGCCTAGGAAATGCTACCCGCTCTTAGCGTCTTCATAAATCCTCCAAGCCTTAATGCCCTTGATCGTGCCTTTCTCTCTGTATTCGGTTAGCTCTTCAAGTTTCTTTCTTGCTGCTATTTCGGTTATCATGATGCAAAGCGAAAACAATGCCACGATTCCTGATAGAATGAGTGCCGAATTAAATCCAAGCCAATTTAGGACTAAGATAAATATTATTAAACTTATTACAGTAAATAATATAATATCGGTTCGTTTTGCATTTAGCTCTTCTAAGTATATTGCACAGTCCAAGTGATCACAGTTCAGATAATTAAAATCTGCCAAATTTTTGGGCCATTCAATGCATTGCCGTCCGCATTTGGTAATGTATTTATCGGGACCATACTCTCCCCCTCCTATGCACTGGATGGTCCAATACTCCTTTATTTCTCCCTCTGAGGTCTGCAAGCGCACTACCATCCTTGATCACCCTCTTCGCTTGAATTGCCACCAACCGGACATCTCTTGATTTTTCCAGCAAGGGACTTGATATGAAGGATTGAAATTCAGGCTGAAACATCCCGAGATTATCATTGTGAACATCTGTTAACAGGGGACATTGTATAAGCAGGCTAATCCATTTTTCCAGCATTTCCAATGTTCTTCGTAAAGCCATCATCCTCCACAATCCTGATCTCTTCCTCTGTCAGCCCGCTAAGCTCGCAGACCAAGGCATCTATCCGGCGGTCGGAGCTTCTAGGGCCGAAGAGATGTTTGCCCCAGCTCTTCATATATCGCCCGAAACTCGCTCAGCGCAGCCTCCAGGCTATCCACAATCTCCCCCGCCAGCACTTCTGGCGCAGGCAAGTTATCTGAATCCTCCAGGCTCTCGTCCTTCAGCCAGAATATGTCCAAGCTGGCCTTGTCGCGCTTTACCAGCTCGTCATAGCTGAATGCCTTGAACCTCTCGCTTTCCTCTCTCTGATATCTGTTCTCAGGATTATAGCATTTGATGAAGTCCTGGAGGTCTCCGAGCCTGAGCGGATTGGTCTTTAGTGTGAAGTGCCTGTTCGTCCTCAGATCGTAGATCCAGAGCTTATCTGTCCATGGCTGTTCTCTGGCCGGCTTTTTGTCAAAGAAGAGCACATTGGCCTTCACACCCTGGGCATAGAACACTCCGGTAGGCAGCCGGAGAAGGGTGTGGACATCGCACCCCTGGAGAAGCTTGCGACGGACAGTCTCGCCTGCCCCACCCTCGAAGAGCACGTTATCGGGAACAACTATTGCCGCCTTGCCGTTTATCTCCAGCAGGGTCCTGACGTGCTGGAGGAAGTAGAGCTGCTTAATTGAGGTGGTTGCTGAGAAGTCCTGACGGTTATAGGTCAGCGATTCCCTATCGGCCTTCCCATCCCCGTTGACTATGGTTATGCTGCTCTTCTTTCCAAACGGCGGATTGGTTAGAACAAGATTGTAGCGTTTCCCTGGGTCTGATAGCAGGGAATCTCCGACCTCTATCGGGCTCTCCTCGCCTCCTATGCCGTGGAGGTACTGGTTCATGGCGCAGAGCCTGAGCACAGCATCA
>CABMDX010000191.1 GCA_902385025.1 uncultured archaeon
AAGGTTCCAGAGCTGACCGATGTGGTAGTCGATCTCACTGAGACCGGCTCAACCCTCAAGAAGAACGGCCTGAAGATCATCGATGTCATGCTGGAGTCCACCTCTGAGCTTATTGCCAATAAAAAGAGCTGGGCGGACCCTGAGAAGCGCGAGGACATCATCGCCGTGGAAACGCTGCTCTCAGCAGTGATCAGAGCCAAAAGCAAAGTTCTCTTGAAGATGAACGTACCCGAGGAGGAGATAAAGAGCGTGATCTCCATGCTGCCCAGCATGAAAAATCCCACCATCTCCAAGCTCTACAACTCCGGATACTACGCCGTGGAGACCGTTGTGGATCGATCCATTGTCAACCTGCTCATCCCCAGGCTCAAGAAAGCAGGAGCTGAGGACATCTTGGAGCTGGCGATCTCAAAGATCGTGCCCTGAAAAGCAACAATCCCTTTTTCGAAAAAAAGAAGCGGGCGCGGGGGGATTCGAACCCCCGATCTACAGCTTAGGAGGCTGCCGCCTTATCCTGACTAGGCCACGCGCCCATAGCAGCCCTTTTCCGTATACCAAACACGTATATCAACCTTTCCGGATTGACACGCGTCTCCTGATGACTTGATAATGGTCTTCAGCGGATGAGCACTGCGCTGAGCACCACCACGAATAGGCCCAGGAAAAACCAGCCCAAAATTCCCTCCAGCATTGCTAGATGGCGATAGACTCCCACCGGGTAAGTATTCACCGGTGCCTGAGAGGTGGTGAACATGGCGATGCTGAAATACAGGGCATCGGTCAGGGATACTTTTTTGCTCGGTCGGACACCGGGGAAGCCAGGCAGCTCCATGCCCTCAATCTCGAACTTGTTCATGCCCTTTCCTGCCCAGAAGATCACTCCGAAGAACAATATGCTGAAAAGGCACCAGAAAATGGTATAGCTCACGCGAACGCCATAACCGCAGGAGAGCCAGGATACAATATCCGAGATTTTGGCCCAGCCCCAGGGTTCGAGGTCCTGGCTGATTTTGCGGTACTGATAATAGCATTCGTCGCTGTCGTCGAACCACTCCAGGTTCTTGTAGTTCTTCACCAGGGCCAGGTACGCGGCGCCATTGTATTCCATGAGATCCTCGATCACCATCCAGTGCACCACAAACTTTGTAAAATCTGCACTGTTGAGGTTGATCTTCGAATTCTTTGCAAATGAAACGTTATCCAATTGCATGCTGTAGAGTCGCGACTCCTCCAGGATCAGATCTCTCTCAAATCTGGCGTCCACGAAGTATGCGAGGTCGGTGAACTTTGCACCGCCAAAGTATGCAGTCTTTTTAAAGTCCACGCCTGCAAAGTCTGCCAGTCCTCCGAAGCTGGAGAGGCCAAAGGTGCTGCCTGAGGCAAAATGGGCGGATCGGAAGACCACATCGCTGCCAAAGTGCGTGGCTGCAAAGGTGGCATTGCCGCGAAATATGGCATTCTGAAATGTGGCATGGCCGCCGAACTGCGTCTCCAGGAAGCTCACATTCTCAAAGTGCGCCTGCCCGAATGAACCGAGCCTGAAGAATTCAGCAAAATTATAGTCCACATCCTTGGCAAACCCCGCATCAAGGAATATGGCATCTCCGTTAAACTGTACACTTCCAAAGCTGGTGTCGTTTTGAAAGCGTGCGCTCATAAAGGAGGCGAGCCCGGAGAATGTAGCTGCTCCATAGTCGGCCTGTCCCAGGAAGCGAGCCCCTGCAAACTTCGCATCTCCCATGAAGTGGGACTTGGCGAAGCTGACATTTTGCATAAAGGCGCAGCCCCGCATATCCAGCGGCTCGCTAAAGGTCACACCCTCAAAGTTGGCCGGACCCAGAAAGCGGCTATTAGTGATCTTTACAGTCTGCGTTATGGGCCTATCCAGATGGCTTAAGTCCAGAAGGCCTGATATGGCGGCATTATCATAGTTCAATGGCTCGCCCGACTCTATTTCTGCCAGAAGATCTGCTGCCGCAATGGTCTGCGACGGAGCAACTGCTAAAGGGGGCTGTGCAGGGCAAGCTGGCAAGAGCAGCAGAAGCGCGAAGACGATCAGGATCCATCTGGGTTGCTGGTTCAACAAAGAAGAATTGGAGCAGGGAGGATTTATTATTTTGGTATTGCCTACTCGCCGATGTTCTCCCCTTGATATCGTCCACTGTAGCCCTTTTCCGCCTCTTTGTTAAGGCTCATGAAGACGAGCTGCATGAGCCGGGCATCCCTCTTCAAACGCAGGCCATGGGGATTATAGACCACGAGCAGACTCTGGCTGCGTCCCCGATAGCCCGGATCCCAGAGTGCGGTCTCGATTGTTGCCCCGCAGCGCTGGAGCGTGGAGCGGGGGCGAGCCAATGCGGCCACATCTCGCGGAATGTTCACAATCTCATTGAACGTCACCAGATACGCACCCGGCATTAGATCGATCCAGCCGGATGGATCGAAATCCATCGGCTCGGTCCTGGGCAGCTCTCGCTCCTTATTCTCAAAGGCCACCGCACCAGAGGAAGAAAAGCGCTCGATCTTCTGAAGCGTTAGCTCCATGCCACACATCTGTGTCTGTATCTCTGGATCGATCATGGATTCCACGAGGCTGCGAGCCTCGCCGCCTGTAAGGATGCTCATGCCAGTTCACCTGAATTTTGTGCATTTTTCAAAAAATCGGGCCGGTTCATAAACATTGCGCCTACTAGAAATATCTATTAACCATCAGATGCATCTCATTGTTGGTGTATTCCTCGTGTTCGAGCTCCTCTTCCTGCCCATCACCATCGTCATCCTTTTGCTCATCCTAATCGCACCACTCATCTTCATCTATCTCTTTCTCAGGCTATCTGAGACTGCCTTTGAGATGGTGGGCTTCAGCCACTGGCATGCTACACTGGCGGTCTTCGGCTCTATTCTTGGAAGCCTGGTGGACATTCCACTCTTCAAGACACCCATCTCTGCCTATCCCACCTGGTATATATCTCTGATGAGTTTTTTTCCAGGTGAGACTCTTGCAGCATTCCATCCCCTCCTGATCGCGGTAAACCTTGGCGGCTGCATCATACCGCTGGTGATATCGGCTCATCTCCTGATGCGAGGCAGGGCATCTATGGCAAAATCATTCCTCGGAATTTTCGTGGTGGCAGCGATAACCTATAATGCAGCCCAGGCAGTTCCTGGTGAAGGTATAGTCCTTCCAATCTGGCTGTCTCCGCTGCTGGCGGCGGTTTGTGGCCTGGCTCTGGCAAAGGGATACCGCCGCGCTCCGCCCCTGGCATATATCAGCGGCTCCCTGGGCACGCTGATAGGAGCAGACCTGCTCAGCCTGATCACTCCCGGCGTCCTGCCAGCACTCTCGCCCCAGAATCTTCACCAGACCAAGCCCCTTGTCCTCTCCATTGGAGGGGCGGGAGTCTTTGATGGCATATTTCTGACCGGCATTATCGCCGTGCTTCTGGCTACTGGCATTGTCTGCCTCATTCGCGGCAATTGCAGGGATGAAGTGCAGAGCTAATTGGAAATCTAAAATTAATTCTTAAGATCTCTCTAGAAAATGAGAGTTTTGAAAGACGACACAATCAGATTCCAAATCCCAGGAAATGAAGCAGTATCACCAAAAACGCGCCCAGCACACCGCCTATGCCGCAGATCAGAATGACCAGCCAGCTATAGCCGATGCCCAGGCCCGCTATGGCATTGGCAACAAAGAGTATCACAAGCCCGACTAAGGCATTTATAATGAAGTTCTTGAGGGATCTCAAGATCAGGTACGCGCCAAAGATTATGACTATGATCAATACCAATAGTCCCAGTTCGATCATAGTGCGACGTATTGCGTCTACCAACTATTAAAAAGTCTCTTTTTGCCAATCAGATGTGGAGCGGCTCCAGCTCGCTTGTCAATCGATGCAGCTCTTTCGTGTCCAGAGAAAGTGGATCAATATGCACGATCATTATGGCGCTCTTTAAAGCAATCTCGTCTCTCTGGGATTGAATGAATCTGAGCACGGTCTCGTAGTTGCTCTGAGTAATGAGGTAGCCCATGCCTTCCAGAAGAATGAGCGGATAATTTGCTCTCTTCAGGAAATCGGAGATCATGTTGCCAAGCCTTGGGAAGTTCGTTGGATCTACGCTCTTATACCCCGGCTCGCTCTTTTGCGTCAGCCAGATTACCGTCCCCACAGGCACGTTGTACCTTTCGCTCAGGGTCTCGGGATTGTAGCGGCTCAGGCACAGCCCATCCATGCCATGGCTCACCAACTCGCTGAAGAGCTCCAGGCTTTTTTGCGGCTTTTCTTCATCAATGACATAAGTGGTTCCTGGAATTAGAGAGATTTCATAGGGGCTGCGGCCATAGCTCTTCATGAGCTCCGACACGGATGAGGTGAGGTCGAAGGTGGCATCATGCTTCTTGATGATTCGGGCCAGCCTCCTTAAGGCCATAAAGAAGGCACGCCTGGTCAGAACCAGTCCAGGTCTCACCTCCAGAACCG
>CABMDX010000192.1 GCA_902385025.1 uncultured archaeon
AGAGCGAAGGGCAGCTAAAATCACGTTCTCGCCTTGGGCCGAGATCAGCTCCGAAATCGCCTTTCCATCGACTAGATTATCCCCATTGACCACCAGGAACTCCTCATCCATGTAGGCTTCGGCCTTGCACAGAGCATGAGCAGTGCCTAAAAGCTCGTTTTGCTCTATATAAGTGATATTCACGCCAAAAGCAAGGCCATCCTCAAAGTGATCCATGATCCTTTCTTTCTGGTAACCTACTATTATGTAGAGGTCCCGAATACCGTTTGCGGCCAATGCCAGAATGACATGCTCCATGAAGGGCCGGTTCCCCACAGGAAGCATGACCTTGGATCTGGTCTGCGTAAGTGGCCTGCACCTGCGGCCTTCTCCGGCCGCCAATATGACTGCCTTCAAATCCATCACAGCCAGGAATAAATCAAACTAGTATCTGTAACAGTTCTGGCTTTATATCTTTTCGGTCCGAAATTCGTAAAAATTATGAAAGATGCATATCGAAAAGGCCCAGCCTTTTATAGGAGCAGATAGCAGGACACACTGCAAGCAGGACGAGCGGAAAAATGAAGATACTGGTAATTCCCACCACCGACTGGATCAGGCATCCCAATCCCAACCGGCTCAACTTCATCTTTGACAACCTGGCAGAGAAGCATGAGGTATATGTTCTGCACTTCGGCCTGAAGAAGTTCCAGAGCCAGGAGCCGAGGGAGACGAAGTGCCGGCTGGTGACAGCGAGCGGTATTGCAGTTGGCGATCAGTCACTCTACTATCTCCTGAACTTTTTTTACCATGCCTGGAAGATCAAGAGCACGGCAAAAAGAGAGAAAATCGACCTAATACTCTCTTCCAACATTCTGCCCTCCTTTGCCGCCAACTTTGCAGGTGTGCCTGTGGTCTTCGACTATCTCGATCATCTGCAGGAATCTGCATCAGTCTATTATCCCGGCTCGGCCCTGGGCGAGATCGTCAAGGCAGTTGTGAGCTCTATTGTCAGGTTCAATATAAGGAAGGCGAATTTTATTATAACGGTCACTGAGGAGTTCAAATGCCTGCTGGAAGGCATGGGAGCAAAGAAAGTGGCTGTAATTCCTAATGGAGTCGACACGAGCCTGCTAAAGCCGCTCTCCAAGGAAGAATCCAAGCGCAACCTGGGATTAGAGGGAGATGTGCTGGGATATGTGGGGGCTCTCGAGCATTGGGTTGACCTTGAGACGGTAGTGGAAGCCATGCCATTCCTTGATGCCAAGCTAATGATCGTCGGGCCTGGACTCTTCACAGATTATGGTGATAAGATTAAGAGCCTCGCAGAAGAAAGAGGGGTCAGAGATAAAATAATTTTTACAGGAGCCATAAAATATTCGGATCTGGGCAAATACATCTCTGCCATGGATATTGGACTGAATCCACTCAAAGATATGACCAAAAACCAGGAGACAGTGGGTGGCAAGGTTTTCAATTACCTCTCATGCGAGCGGCCGGTGCTTTCCAGCCGCATGATTGCCCTGGAGCGGCTGCTTGGAAGCGAGATATATTACTATGATGATGCTATGAGCTTTGTCTCTCAGGTGAAGCTCATAATGAATTCGAGCATAGACAAAGAGAGACTGAGAGCTGTTGCAAAGAGATTCGACTGGCGGAAGATAGCTCTGGATTATGAGGGCGCCCTGCAAAAAGCACTGGATGAAGAAAGATGAAGCTGGCCTTCATATATTATGATCTGTCATCATTTGTGAGATCGGACCAGGAGATCCTTTCCAGGCATTTCCAGGTGGAGTCCGTCCGCTATAGGGGCTTTCGGGATATCCCAAAAATTGTGACTGCTATCTGGAAGTCGGATGCAGTTTATTCCTGGTTTGCCTCCGGTCACTCGTTTCTTGCAGTGCTGTCCGCAAGGCTTCTAGGAAAGAAGTCTGTAGTAGTTGCAGGAGGCTACGATGTAGCTTATGTTCCAGAGATAAGCTACGGCCAGTACACCTTAGGCTGGCATAAGCGGATGTATGCAGACTATGTTCTGAATAATGCAGATCTAATCCTGGCTGTCTCAGAGTTCACAAAATCCGAGTTGATGGCTCGATCAAGGCCGAGAAAAACAGAGGTCGTCTATAACTGCATAGATACGGATCTATTCAAACCAAAAGGCGAAAAAGAAGATCTCGTTATGACAGTAGCCTCGGGCTTGAAGAATGTGATAGAGCTGAAGGGCCTGGATACATTTGTGAAGGCAGCAGAGTATCTTCCAGATGTCAGGTTTCTGGTTGTGGGCATGACTACAGAAGACAAGAAAGAGCTTGGGCAGTGCATTAGCTCAGACAACGTGGAGCTGGGTGGTCGTGCCACCCAGCCGGAATTAATAGGCTGCTATCAAAGAGCAAAGGTGTACTGCCAGCTATCCTACAGGGAATCCTTTGGAGTCGCATTGGCAGAGGCCATGGCCTGCGGATGCGTGCCGGTGGTGACGGATAGAGGAGCTCTGCCAGAGGTCGTGGGAACAGCCGGATATATCGTGCCATACAAAGATCCGATTAGCACTGCCAATGCGATTGAAAGGGCTTTGTCTTCAGGCAAAGAGCATGTTGCCAGAGAGAGGATAAGAAGCGCCTTCAGAAAAGAGCTGAGGGAAGCCAGGATAATCGGGTCTTTAAAAGCCATTGTTGAGGCGAGCGGGAAATGACGAAGATCGATTATATCATTCCCACCTGGAACAGCGAAGCCACATTAGAGAACACGCTCGCGTCAATAGAGAGATACGGCAGTCCCAATGAGATCATAATAGTGGATAGGGACTCCAGTGACAGGACACTTGTGATCGCAAGAAGATATAATTGCAGGATCATCCAATCAAATCGAAGCCTCGGAGCTGCCAGAAGAGAGGGAGCCCTGGCAGCCCACACCGAGCTTATCTCTTTCGTGGACGCAGATGTGGAGCTCCTGGAGAGCTGGCAAAACCTTCTGCAGATCGCCTTCCGCGGGGATTATAAAGATGCAGGAGCATTTGGGGCATACTACGAAGGGCAATTGCCAAATGTCAAAAAATGGCCCCTGAAATTGGATGGAGGAAATGGAGCCTTCGGCTGTATCATCACTCGCAGGTCGCATGTAATAGACTGCAAAGAGCTTGATAAATTCTCCAGCGCAGAAGATAGAATCTTTGCGAGATTTCTGGCGGAAAAGGGCCTGAAGTGGTACATCTTCCCAGTAGCTGTGCTGCATCATCAGAGCCTCTCCGGGATCTCCTATTATTTGCGGCTCAGATGGCTGGGAGCAGGCTTGAGGGTGGAGGATGGTTTTCGCCCAGGGCACGTAAAGAAGATACTGGGCGGCGCCATCTTCGGTATAAGAATGAATGATCTGGATATCAGCTATATCGAGAACTGGAAGATGCGGTGGAATTACTTCATAGGATACATCAGATACAAAAAATATTATGAGATCAACCGAAATGATATCGGCCTTCAGCCCCTTTTGAAGGCCCGGAAAAGTTAAGATCCGCAGTTTTGTCTCTTTTGACTGCAAGAAAAGACTCGTCTCTTGCCATTGCAGCCCAGCTTTATAGACCTAGCCTATCAGAAAGACCTGCAAAGCTCTCCAGATCAGTTCTAAAATAGCTGAAGAGGATTCCAAGCATCGCTTTGGCCTTGATAGAGGCAGTGTTTTTCTCATGAATAGCCTTTAGAAAGTTTTCTTTGGCCTCGTGCCATTTTCGCTCTCTCAAATAGGCTCTTCCCTGGTAATAATAATTTTCTATAGATTTGCGCTCCAGTCTGGCACTTATATCCGGGACAACTTCCGCCAGCGAGGCTCTGGCATCGGCAGGCAGACTGACAAAGAATTCCTGGGAATAGCGGCCCGCCCGGACCATTGAGGTCTTCATAACGGACGAGATCTGGATATTATGCCGCCGATAGCATCCCAGGATCTCATCAAGGGGCAGAAAATTGCCCACAAGGCAAAGCTCAAGCCACGTTGGCCCATCTACGCATGGAATTCCGCCCGGCTGCTTGAATCCACCTATTGAAAGCAATGCGCTCTTGCGGCAGACTATCGTGCAGGAATGCATGGAGTTGCCAAAGAGCAAATCCCCCAACACCTTTTCTCTGGACATATTCTGGAAGCGCAAAACATCCTCGGGCAAAACCGCTATCTTTTTGCCCTGGCTATCGACGACCAAAGCCTTTCCCCAGCTTAAAACGACATCACTGCGATCAAACGCCTTTATCTGAATCTCCAGCTTATCAGGAGGCCAAAAATCGTCACCCTCAAGAATCGCTATATAGTCTCCCTTTGAGAGCTGAAGAGCTTTGTTATAGGTCTCGCCCAGCCTCCATATGCCTTTGTTTTCTTGCCGCATATATTTAATTCGTTTATCATTATATTGAGATATTATTTCACCCGTCCTGTCGCTCGATCCATCATCTATGACTATCTGCTCCCAATGGGGGTAGGTCTGAGACAGAACACTCTCCAGGCACTGTCCTATGAATTTCTCATGGTTATATGTAGGAGTAATTATCGAGACTAAAGGGCTATCTGGCATGATCGTTTTCCAATGCGGACTTTTTCCCAAATGTCTTTTCGCATTTATCAAGCTTTCTGGCTGAATCTTTCAATTGGCAGCAATCCATGGAAAACTCCCTTCAGATAAGCTGACAGGCTCTCAGTATCCCTGCGAAAGAAGAATGAGGCAGCGGTTGTCCAGAACTGGCGGAAGAAGAAGTAGCAAAGAAAGAAAATGAGTTCCGCCCTTCTGGCATGGCTTCTCATAAACCAGAGCCGATTTCGGGTCATGTAGTAGATAATCATCCCGCGAGGCTTCGAGGAGGAGATCTTATGCCAGATCCCTGTTGTCGGGACGCATATGCACCTGTAGCCTGCCTCCAAACCCCTTCTGCACAGATCAGTCTCTTCCCAGTAGGCAAAATATCTCGGATTCAAGAGCCCTATTTTATCCAATACACCTCGTTTAATCAATAAGCAGGATCCCTCAAGATAATCTACTGTCATTATGGAATTATACTGGCCCCGATCTTCCTCTCCCGAGCCAATACGATGATATGTGCCTTTAAACATATCGAGATTTATTCCCGCCACACTTATGATGTCCGTCCGACCTTTGAAGTCGTATTTATAGATGATAGGACCTGCAAAGCCTATATGCTCGTCGCTATCAATGGCATCAATGAGCTTGGAAAGAAAGTCTCCCCTGACAGCAGTGTCGTTGTTCAGGAGCAAAAGATATTCGGGATCCAGAGCCTTCAATGCATACCTTATGCCGATATTATTTCCCTCTGCGAAGCCCGAGTTTCTATCATTTCTTATAAGAACAAGCCTTCGATTAGAGGGCAGACCCGCAATCTCACCCTCCCGTCC
>CABMDX010000193.1 GCA_902385025.1 uncultured archaeon
CTCTATGTTGTCGATGCTGCGGTGAGAGAATTCAGAAGATCGCGCCAGAGCACGGAGTGGAAGGTGGATTACGAGGAGCTGACCGGTCAGCGAGTCATAGAGCCCGAATTGACCACGCGTGCTCTGATCCTGAGCGATTCGAGCATCCGTGCAAATGAGAGACAATTGGCAACGCCCGCGCTTCCGGCGGATAAAGCACCTGCAGGAACGGCACTAAGGAGAATCCTGGATCGCGGATATATCACAGTGGCAGTCAGGCAAGACCTTCCAGGCTTTGCCTTTCCGGACCCACAGACGGGAGAGCTCTGCGGCCTGGAGATAGACCTGGCACGCGCTGTGGCCTTCCGAATTTTTGCAGACTGCGATAGAGTCAAGCTCGTCCCCGTTAAGACTGCGGAGCGCATCGCAAAGCTGCGTCCGAAGCTCGGCTTCATCGATTATATCCTTGAGCAGTACAGCATCCTTTCCACATTGATCATGACCAACTGGTGGTATCAGGGGATGGCCGGAAATCTGGACGAGTTCCTGTGTCCCGCAGAATGTGCAGGCAAACTCGACTTCGTCGGGCTGGACTACTATTGGGGAATTTCAAGCATCCATCCGGAGCGCGTTTTGCACCTGATGCAGGCCGCCTATCGCCATTTCGACCAGGCTCCAGTGCTGCCGGAAGCCCTCGGAGGCATTCTGCAGAACCTGAAAACCATGTTCGGAAATATGCCAATCATCATCTTTGAGAACGGCTCAGTGGATGTGGCAGATGGCATCGACCGGGCAACGTACCTTTGCGAGCATATAAAACAGATACAAAAAGCAGTGACCAGGGGGATAAATGTCCAGGGCTACGTATGCTGGTCCATAACATCCAATCGAGAATGGGACTGCATATTCGGCAAGGGCAGCGATTTTGGACTGTTTCACATCGACCTGGACTATGACCCTTCCCTGAGACGCCAGAGAACTGCCTCTGCGGACGCTTACCAGCAGATAATTCAGAATCGGACGGCATAAGATTCGATCTTCTATTTCTTCTTTTCTAGGTTGCACTTGGCAATTCTGGGATCTTGCGAGAATAGTGTATAGCCGTCTGCCCTCAAGGATCGGAACGCAATTCTAAATGCCACCGTGGCCCTCGTAGCGATACTCCTCCAGCCCATCAACTGTTATGGTCATCAGGAAGTAGGCCAGACAGTCCCTCTTGAATATGCTCTCCTCAGCAGGCAGCCATACTCCGGTGAGACTTGAAACCCTTTCTGCTTCCGCCATATTTCCTGTGATCCGCTGCAGCCAGATATAGAGCATGATCTTCAAATCCGCGATCTTCTCGGCATTTTTCTCTAGAGACACTACTTCTTTTTTTACGCCCGTGTCACAGCTCTTCTCCAGCAGCATCTTCACGAATTTGGCAGTTCCCAGGCAGTCAGGATAAAAGCAGATAATATCTCCGCACTCCGGATCGGGATTGAGCATGGGAAACGCCCTGCATACGCGCGGACGGCTCTCATAGATCGTGCAAAGTCGCGTCCTTTTGTCCAGGAAAATGCAGCATTTTTCAGGCCCCACGCTCTTCAGAATCCTGTACCCTTTTCTCTTCTGCGGATCCGAATCCGTGAACCTGGTCCTTGCTACGGACGGGCTATGGCCGAGGGCCTGGGCGATTCCCTGGATGTCGTCCTCATCCACAAGCGCGTAGCCCTCTCCCAGGCAGCACTCGTTGCAGTTATGGCACTGGAAAAGAACCTGGGCCGCGATCTGGGGGAATCGGCTCTCTGCGATTGCGTCCCCGAGCCAATCCAGGAATGATTCTCGAGTCTCGCTCACATTTTGGGTTTTGATTTTCGCTCGATAAAATCCTTTGCAAAAGAGGTATCTCATACGCCTGCCATGGACCGGTATATATTCCAGGCGCCAATGGCAACGAAGTTGACTGCCACCGCCCCAAGGATCAGCCCCATGATCCTGGTCAGGACCATGATGCCTGTCACTCCCAAAACATGGTCGATGTACTCCGAGAACTTGAGGACGAAGAAAGTGACAAGAAATGTCAGGCTTATTGCCATTATGACCAGAACCTTCTCGATAATAGTGCCCGCTGCACCCATGAGCACCACGACGGTTGTAATTGCGCCCGGACCTGTCAGGAGCGGCATGGCTATGGGGAATACTGAGATATCCTCCCTCTGATCGGCATCCCTCAGCTCTACTTCAGTGACCTTTTTTTGCTGGCGCACGCCCCTCAGCATATCAATGGCTACGAGGAATAGGAGCACCCCGCCGGCTACGCGCAGGCTGTCTACGGTGATGCTGAACATGCGCAGCACAGCATCCCCCGCCAGGGAGAAGAGAATGGCGATGGAGAATGCCACCAGGGTAGAGCGCTTGTAGATATGGCTTCTCTCCTGCTGGTTCATGGAGGAGGTGAGCGTGACGAAGACAATTGTAGCTTCGATAGGGTTGACTATCACGAATACTGAGCTGAAGGCATATACGAAATAGAGCAGATAATCATTTATTCCCATTTCTGTACCTTTATCTTACTCCCTTAGTTTAAAAACTCCGTCATCAGAGAATGCTCGAAGCCTGGCAGAGCATTCCTGGCAGAGCAGGGAGGGCTTTTGCCGGGCCTTGGATGGCGAGTCGGAAAGATGCATGACGCAGCTTTGCCGGCAGTGCTCCAGTCCCATGAGATGGCCAACCTCGTGCAGGCCTTCTTTCGCCAGTGCTTCAGGCTCCAGGCCGGCATAAAGGAGAGCCTCATTTTCTGCTGAGCAGCCCAACACCCGGCCGATCTCAGGATAAAATAGCTCGCGGTCCACAAGCCAGAGGGCTTTTTTTGTGCCGAGAGCATCGCTCGCCCTGCAAAAATGCTTTAACAGACGGGCGGCATTCAGTTGCGGCCCCTTAAAAGGAACATAGAGGTAGCCCTTCTCCTGCACCTTCAGCCCAAAGGGGCCGTAGCAATCCTCCAGAGCTCCTTTGAGGCTTGCCACATCTGCCAGTGAGCGCCTGTCATGATAGAGGAGCAGAATCATTGCCTCGGGCTTTTTGGCGGAAGGGGTTTATGAGACCTCTGCCGGACATGCAGGCATTATTTCTATATGGATTGAGGGAGAATTGCAGGGCAATGGACCTAGAGACAAAGGCGAAGCTCCTTTCCGTTGGGACCGTGCAGCTTTCAGGGCCCTATGCAGCAGGCCAGATGTCCACAGCAGGTCCGGGCGCCGGCGGCCAGTCGGTCTTCTTTAAGTCCGGCGAACGGATGGTGCGCCTTTCCGTTGCAGCCAATTCTCCACTGCGCCTGGAGAAGCATCCTGATGGAGCATTGATCTTTTGGGGCGAAAGGCTGCTCGCGAAAGGGGAGCTGGCAGAGCCGCTCCTGCACTGCCCACAGCAGGCTTACATCACAGTCTCGGAGCGCTGCATCTATGACTGCAAATTCTGCGCAGTCCCGAAATTGCAGGGCGGCGTGAAGTCAAGGCAGACAGTCTGCCGGATGGTGGAGGATGCGCAGAGCACAGGCCAGCTATGTGCCATCTCCCTGACTAGCGGGGTGGAGACTTCGCCACAAAAAGAAGCCGCGCGTGTGGCTGAAATCGTCCGGGATCTGCGACGTTTTGGTGTGCCCATAGGCGTCTCTGTGAGCCCTTTTCCCGGGGTAAATGAGATCCTGAAGAGGGCCGGTGCCGATGAGGTCAAGTACAACCTTGAATCGGCAGATCGCGATCTTTTCCCGCGGGTCTGTCCAGGCATATCCTTCCAGGAGATCATGGATGCCCTGCAAGAGGCTGTGGGCATTTTCGGGCAAAATAGGGTATTTTCCAATATCATCGTGGGCCTGGGCGAGTCCGACAGGGCCCTTCACCACAGCATCGATGAGCTGACTGAAATGGGTGTCCTGCCTGTCTTGCGGGCAGTCTATCCGCATCCACTGCGAGTGGGTGAGGTGGAGATGGTGCGACCTTCTGAGCAGCGGCTGCTGGAGCTGGCCTGCTATCTGAAGAAAGCATTGGTGAAGAATGATCTGGATGGAGCGCAGGCCCTCACGGGCTGCTATCGCTGCACGGGATGCGATCTTGTGCCGGGCAGAGATCTTTGAGGCGCTCAGAACTCAATATCCTCATCATGAATTTCAGGCAGGCCTTCTCATCATCGCGCCGGGCACTATTTTATCGACAGGGTTTAAATTTGTGCACTCTTCATAAGATAATGGAATGAAAATCGCCCTCTTGCAGCTCAACCCCACCGTCGGAGACCTCCAGGGGAACGGCGAGCGGATCGCCCGAGCTGTTCGCTGTGCAAAAGCAGATCTGGCGGTCACAAGTGAGCTGGCATTGCTGGGCTACCCCCCTCGCGATCTGCTTCTTAATGCCGATTTTGTGAAGCGAAGTTGGGATGTGCTTCGCCGCATTGCCCTTGACCTGGCAGATTTTTCACCTGTCC
>CABMDX010000194.1 GCA_902385025.1 uncultured archaeon
GCACAATTTTCTCCAGATAATGCTTAATACTTAACGGGTTGTCAGCCTGAAATATATGATCGATCTTCACACTCATACCACCTTCAGTGATGGAGAGCTCATTCCCAGCGAGCTGGTGCGCCGGGCAGTTGCAAAAGGATATAAGGCCATTGGCATAACAGATCATGTGGACTATACCAACATTGAGCACATTTTAAGCTGCGTCTCGAAGGCAAAATATTTAGAGGAAGTATGGGCGATTTGTGTCTTGCCCGGCGTGGAGCTTACACATGTCCCTCCCCAGAAGATCGGGCCGCTGGCAGAACTCGCTCGCAGGCTCGGGGCCGAGGTTGTGGTGGTGCACGGAGAGACTACGGTTGAGCCCGTATTGCCCGGCACAGACAGAGCTGCCATTCTGGCTGGAGTTGATATCCTGGCGCATCCCGGTTTTATCACGCTGGAAGAGGCAGAGTTGGCCAGGGAGAATGATGTTTGCCTGGAGATCACCTCGCGCTCTGGCCATAACATCACCAATGGTCATGTGGTGCAAATGGCAAAGGCCGCCAAAGCAAGAATGGTAGTGGACACGGACACGCATGCACCTGGGGACCTCATCGATAGCAAGCGTGCTTTAGAGATCGCGAGGGGGGCGGGCTTGAGCCAGGATGAGGCACATGAGATTGTTATGCACCATGCTATCATTGAGCAATTGCTGAATCGACGGGGATGAATCGATAGATATCGTGGCAATTGATATATCGGGTCGGCATGTTGTGCAGGGCAAATACCACATGGTATGTGCGGCTGTATCGGCCCGCATATCGCCAAATTTCATTGAGAAGATCCATTCTGTCAGGCTTATTCCTCGGGTGGCTGTGGCCCTGGATCTCAATTCCGTGGCAGACCTGATAAGCTCCGCTTGCATGTGCCTGCCTGGAACAATTATTGCAGAGTCTGGCGACTTCTTCAACCTCGATGTCTGGAGAGTCCGGAGTATCCTCGGCCGGGATTTCAAATATCCCGAGACTCTTGCCGAGAGGACGTCAATAGAGCTTGCCCATCATATCTCGCTCGCAGGACGAAGGCTTATCACAGATAGCAGAGATGATAAGATCGATGAATGAAGATAAGACCGCCGTCCTTCTTATGCGGGAGAATCCAGCGAGCTCGCATGACCCCTATAAGATGGAGGAATTGCGGGGGCTTGCGGCTGCAGCGGGATACAGAGTTCTGGCGGAGATAATTCAGCGCAGAGGCAGAGACCATCGTTTCCAGATGGGACGGGGAAAAATTGCCGAGGCTCTGAGCTACAGTCCAAAAAAGCTGATATTTTACAATCCACTCAGCCCTAACCAGGTGTTCAACATAACGGGCGAATTTTCCCTGCCGATCCTCGACAGGTTCAATCTTATTTTGGAGATCTTCGCCTCTCGCGCAGCCACGCGCGAGGCCAAGCTGCAGGTGGAGCTGGCCAGGCTCACCTATGATGCGCCTCAGGTAAAAAATGCCCTTGCTCTCAAGAAGCGTGGTGAGCAGCCGGGCTTTCGTGGTGCGGGCAGCTACGAGCAGTCGATGTATCACGACATTCGCGGAAGAATCGCCAAGATCAAGGCTGAGCTGAAGGACGTGGAGAGCATGGGCCAGGATAGGCGGCAGAGGCGGAGGGAGCAGGGCTTTGATCTTGTGGCGCTGGCGGGCTACACCAATGCCGGAAAAAGCACTCTGCTAAATAGGCTCACAGGTTCAGGGATCCTTGCAAAGGACCAGCCCTTTACAACCCTTTCTCCCACCACCAGGGCGCTGGAGATCTTGGGCCGGAAGGTCCTTCTCACGGATACAGTCGGCTTCATAGACGATCTGCCTCACTTCCTCATAAAGGCTTTCCGTTCCACTCTCTCTGAGATCTCCGAGGCGGATCTGGTGCTCCTCGTGGCGGACATGAGCGATCCGCCGGAGCTTCTGCGGCGAAAATTGGTGGCATCGCACAAAGCCCTTTGGGATTGCAGCGTCAGTGCGCCTATAGTGACTGTCCTGAATAAGTCCGATCGGCTGGATGAGAATGAGGCGAAAGAGAGGCTGGAGACGATCAGGGATCTTGCTCCCTATCCCGTTTTGGCCTCGGCCTCGACAGGCCTTGGCCTGGGGGTGCTGGAAGAGTGCATCTCTCAGCGACTCCGGCCTCTGAAGGAGTATCAGATCCGTCTGCCTTACACCTCTCAGGGTCTTCGTGAGCTTTCCAGGCTCTATGAGACCAGCGAGCTTCTGGCAGTCAGGTATGAGGATGAGCTGATTGTACGCCTGCGGGGCCGGGAAGAGACTGTAGCCAGAGCAGGGCTTTCCGGGGCAGAGAGGATATGAGAATTGGCGATGTCTGAAACCTTAAGGGAGCATTTCCAGCTCAAGGAAACCATTGTAACCATCTCTGCCCACAAAGTGGAGCACATCAAGGCGGCAAAAGACTCCATAAGAGAGCAGCGCAGATTTCTGGAAGATTTTATAAGTGCAGATCCATTTTTTATGATCACTCTGGAACCTTATGATCTACAGGCGGATGATGCCCCTGAGATTGTAAGGCAGATGATAGGCTCAAGCTCCGTCTTTGGCCTCGGCCCAATGGCTGCCGTGGCAGGTGTCATTGCCAAATATGCCGTAGAGGCCATGATGGACGTCGGGGCAACCTATGCAGTTGTCGATAACGGTGGAGATATCTCCATCCTGAATGATCAGCCGATTGCAGTAGGAATATATGCCGGCCCCTCACCCATCCGGGATCTGGCTTTCGAGCTTCCGGCACGCAAGACGCCGCTGGGCATCGCCACCAGTTCCGGGACAGTGGGGCCGTCCATCTCTTTTGGATGCGCGGATGCGGCCACTGTGATCTCTCAAGATCCGGCACTGGCGGATGCGGCAGCTACGGCCCTCGGGAACGCCGTGCAGCCAGGCGGGCGTTTGGAGGAGTGCTTCCGGGCTATTGACCGGCCGGGAATTGAGGGGGCGCTGGTGATCCGGGGCGAGGAGATGGCAATGTGGGGAGAGCTGCCTGTGCTCAGGCGAGCGCGGGTGGGGGCGGAGAGGATCACGAAAGGATAGTCCGGCTTTGAAAAACAGATGCTACGGAACCATGAAATTCATTTTTCTAGGCCTATCTTGGCTTTGATCTGAGCCACATCATTATCGATTCTGGCTAGCCTATCCTCCAAGCTTGGGCTTCAGGACTGCCCTCAAGTTCTTGGTCTCCTTTGCGATCTCTCGTTTTGCCTCATCAACTTTTTCCACCAGCTCATATTGCTTTTCGATCATGATATCTTGCCTCTCGACCACGTGGCCCAGCATTGTTAGGGCTTGATCCTGCTTGCCATGAGTCATGTCGGTTCCGTCAAGCATCAAATCTTGCTTTTCGATCATCAGGTCCTGTTTTGTCAACATCCGATCCAGCTTGCTGTTGACCTCGTGAAAACCGGACTTGATCTCTGTCAGGTTCTCTTTTCCGATATCCAGTCTCTCTCTGCTGATCCTTGGTGAGTACGCAGATGAGATCGCGTGCAAATTTATACAGTTCCTTATCTGCTTATATCATCTGACATCAAGTCTCTTGGATTTGCCTGTGGCTGAAGGGCATTGTTCATCCCTACCCGAGGCACTGGTAAGATTGGCAGAATGCATGTGAATCTTTCCATGTGTGGCTGCTTTTCTCTGGGCCGAGACTTGAAAATGCAATGTTTTAAATGATATACTTTAATTCTTATGTATATATTCTGATGCTTGAATCCACACACGGATATCTGCCGCCTACACAAGGTTTATTTCCTTTAACCAGCACCGAGAACTCAGCAATTTATGAGGAATGCTATGCGACTTTCCATGGATTTGGAGCTGCAGGATATACCAGGCCAGCTTCTGCTGGCGCTGCAGCCCTTGAAGGATTACAAGGCAAACATCATCAGCGTGGTTCATCACCGTGACCGCAAGACCCCTCGCGGCACCATTCCCGTGCGGGTAGTGGTCGAGGTGGACAGGGCAAAGCTGGATACAATCAAGAACAAGCTCAAGGATAGCGGCATCGCCGTAGTGAGGGCGGGCGAGGACCGCTTCATAGAGGCCGTCTCAGTGGTCCTGGTGGGCCATGTTCTGGACAGCGATCTGGGTGATACCATAAACCGCATCGACTCCACCGGTTTTGCCGAGGTCATGGACCTGGCTCTGACAATGCCTGGAGTAAATGAGCCCTCTTCTGCCTATCTCAAGATCCGGGCCACAGGCAAGGCCGAGATTCAGAAGGCTTTGACAATTCTGCGTGACGTGGGCAAAGAGAAGAAGCTGCTTGTGATTGATCCAATTGAGATGGAGGCTGTATGAGGGACATCAA
>CABMDX010000195.1 GCA_902385025.1 uncultured archaeon
GCGCTTTTACGAAGAGATGGGCAAAACAGGAGACCCTATGGAGTCAATACGGGTTACTGCGCGACGTATCGGCTCTGCATTGATTGCCTCCGGATTGACTACTGTGTTTGGTTTTGGGGCTCTCATTGCCTCGCCGTTCCTGATAACCAATAATTTCGGGCTGATTACTGTGCTCGCGGTGATATTTGCCCTACTGACGACCTTTACCGTCTTCACGGTGCTCATATTTCGCATGGAGATCCGGCGTGAGGCCCTGGAGAATGCAAATAGAGAGCTGCGAGCAGCCCTTAAGCTTATAAGCGCAAGAGGAGGATGAACATGAGAATCAAATTAGCATTATTTTGCCTTTGCTTTGCAACCCTGATTGCCTCTGTCCAGGCTCAAAATACCTACATACCCTATGAGCTGGGCGGAGACAACTACTATACCATGTACGGCAGTCCGAGCATTTCCGCGGCAGTCTCCGGTACGGATGAGTTCGAGCGAGGAGATACAGTCACGCTGTACGTGGATTTGACCAACTATGGCCGAATTATAGGCTTCAAGGAGGATCTGACTCCTCAAAATCCCAAGGAATTCGCTCTGGCGAGCGCCGAGTTGCAGGAAGAGTACAAGAAGCCGACGGCACTCGGTGTTACCGCCAGCCTGCACTCAAATAATACCCAGATCGATGTGAAATCCGGTGATCAGGTTGTTCAGTCCCTAAAGTCTGGAGACAAGACTTCGTCGCCTTTGAAGTTCACAATAAAAATTGGGGAGCATGCCCCTGCTGGCAGATATCCTCTGAATCTGTATCTTACCTATGATTACCAGGATAATGTCAGGGTCTACGCTTCAGAGCTGGTTACCAGCGGAAGCTCGCCGACTCTGGCCAATTTCAGGGAATCATATGTCTACCAGAAGGCGAATCAGACCGTTCCCATCTTCATCATTGTCAAGAAGCAGGCCGATTTTGAGATCATGAATGCTTCGGGAATTGTATCCGCAGGAGCCAAGAAGGCATCGATTCAGGCAAGCTATCGGAATATCGGTGACGAGCCCATCAAGGATGCCGTTGCGAGGCTATCCATATTCAAGCCATTCTCCTCCACCGATGATCAAGCATTTATCGGAACGCTTCAGCCCGGGGAAGAGAGGACCGTGGTCTTCAGGATAGATGTTGACTCCGATGCTACGCCCAAGGACTATGGCATTAACAGCGAGATCAAGTACACCGATATCAATGGCGATACGGTCATATCAGAGAGCATGAAGATACCGGTCACTGTCAAAGCTGCCTCTGGTTCTCTCCTCCTGCCGGCCATTGTCGTTCTTGTCATAATTGTGGCTGCTGGTGGATATATGTACCGCAAAAAGCAGAAGAAGGCCTGAGCAAAGGTCCTTCCTCTGCGTTTTTTCTATTTTTCTATCTTGAAGTTTCTCGGGCCTGGCGGATCATCTGTCCGTCGGGCGATAATCTGGATTCCTTTCCTTTTCCAGGCCGAGGGGCGAATCAAAGTGCTCTTCGTAGGGCTTTATGTCGAGAATTGGTGTGCCGGACAGTGCATCCAGGCCGGTGACCTTAATTTTATTGCCTCTTATCTCCAGAATCTCGACCACGGTCAGTCCAATGGGGTTAGGGCGGCACGGGCTGCGTGTGGCGAGAACACCCCTTTTGGGAATGGATAGGTCGCCCATGGGATGCACGCGGTCCTTGTAGCCAACCGATCTATCGAGATGGTATATCACCACAAGATGCTTGAATCGCTCCAGGCCATCCAGGGCCGGGAGGAACTTCTCATCTAAAACCAATTCCGAGATGGAGTTTCTCATCTTCTTAGGGTTGCCGGATTCCTGGAAAGTGTTCTCAACTAGGCCTATGGGATGATAGAATATCTCCGACATTGAAAGTCTCCTCTAATGATGTGTGTTCGAATTATCGGACTGATTGTTAACAATGGGCATTACTGCCCATGCTGGTCATTGATAGATCCAAATTTTCAGTCGTGCTCCCGCTCAACTATCCCGCCAAGATTTCAATTATCGCAAATCAAATATATTCACTCTTCTGCATAGGGGCAGGTTTCCACTAAACAGGATGCATTCTCAATGATCTGCCAAAATTGCAGAAAGGCGTGCCACAAAATGGGCCTCCTTATTTCTGGGTAGTGGCGCGACCTTCAACAGAATACGAATTTACATTAAGTGCAGCCTGCAATTCCCCATTTTCAGGTCATGGCCATGAGTTCGAGCTTCATCCGGTCGGATCCTTCCGAGCTGGATGACGCATCGGCTGCCTGTGCCTCCTCTTCGGGCACATACGCCAGGAACAGCTTGCGCCTCTTGCCCTGGCTCATCTTCACATGCTTGGGATCAAGCTCCAGGGCGCGTTTCATCACGCTTATGACTGTGGTTTTATTCAGCCCGAGCATGTCAACAAGCTCGCTGGTGGTATATCTCCCCGGTCTCTCAGCCATGATATCTATGAGCGACTTTGCATGATTATCCAGGGCTTTTCCCTCGCTGCTACATGCTTCCTGAACCGGTGCTGGCCGTCCCTGTCGAGCGCGAAGCTGGCATTTCAGATCAGCGACCTCTTTTGAGAGGCGGTCAACCTGATCAATCAGCCTGCCCAGCAGATCTACATCGCTATTTTTGGCGTTGAGATCTTTGGATATCTTTTCGATGGCCGAAACGAGCATAACCATGTCTTGCGCTTCTTTTCTCTGTTTTTCAATCTCTTCAGCTTTTGTTTTGTATAGCTCTAAAAGCTCTTCGAACATTTATGGGCTACTCCTAGTGTATTCTAGTTCGATCTTGTCTCAAAGCGAATCAAAAGGTTACAAAATAAGCTCCTTCTATCTTAGTATATATACTTTTCTTAAAATTATCGGATTAGGTGGATGCCCAATCGGATTTTCGATCCAGCACACTTGTTTTGCCAGAATAATCAAATTCGAGAAATGGCTCTGCAGTGGGTAATCATGCAAAAATAATTCAATCAGATTTTGTTCACAATTCGGGGAAGTTCCTGAA
>CABMDX010000196.1 GCA_902385025.1 uncultured archaeon
AATGCCGTCAAACCTACGAAGAGGGCGGAAATATAGCACATGAAAAGGCCGATGATACAGAGCTTTCCAAAATCTCGAATCATGGGCACAGAAGAATTGAGAAGCGCCACAAATCCTGCCACGGTAACGATCAGCGCCACCATCACAGGAATCGCTACATGGTTAACCGTATTGATAGCTGCCCTTACAGGTGACTCGCCCTTCGTAAACTCTTCGTCAATCCTGTTATGGAACTGGATGGCGTAATCGATGCCTATTCCAATGAGAAGGGGGAACGCGGAAAATGAGACCATGGTCATGGGAATATTGAATAGCCCCATGGCGCCGAAGGTCCAGATAATTCCCAGAAAGACGATCGGTATGGGCAGGAGCGGCCATTTGACATGCCTGAAGACCAGCAGCAGGGCAACGACCATCAGCAGGGCCGCGAGGAGCATGACCTGGCCCTGGCTCTTGCTCATCTCGTCTGTGATGGATTTCATGAGAGCCGGTGTTCCTGTGACGGTCACGCTATATCCTGGCGGAAAGTCGGCCAGAATGATGGCTTTTTTTGTCTCACTGAGTATCTCAGATCTCTGATCGTCCGTGATATAGACCGGGTCCACGATGGACATCATGGTATGCCCGCGGTCGGGAAGCAGAGGCTGTGGGCCGGCATCGGCCAGGATCTCGTCTATTCTCTCCTGAGAGGGGATTTGTCGAATACCGTCCTGTTTTGCCTCGGCATCGGCTACGATACCTGCTATGCTGCTAACTGATGTCACTCTCGGAACATCCTTCATGAAATCGGAGAAGCGAAGAGCAGCCTTGAGGACTTTTTCGCCTGCCACATCGTCTCCCTCGATCATTACAGCTATGGATTCCGTGCCGAAGTTCTCTTTGTAGAGATGGTCGTAAATCTGGTAGAGAGAGGATTCTTTGCCTACCATGCTCTCGGTGTTCATGCCCTGCATAGTGATCGATTGAGCGAAATGGATCGAGACGATTGTCAAAATCAGCGCAATTGCTATGATTGCTATGGGATTATTTGTGATCCATTCCCCAAACTGTTCCATGCGTTTCGTACTGAATCCACCTCTCGTTCGGATTAGACCGAACAGAGAGAACCTGCGAAAGACACTTAAAACTTGTGGTCTCCTTCTCTAATAATGGGGCCGGGGGAGAACAGAGTAAGAGAAAGGACTCTGAATAGGTACATAATTAATGCCTGCATCAGGGCCGCAAATGCTCGCGGGTGGAAGGATGCAGTAGGTGTTTTGCATGGCAGCCTCTTTCTGGCTTGCGAGCCCATGTCCTTAGGTCAACTAGCGGAGGAAACAGGCTACAGCAAGACCACTGTACGGCTCAATATGAATCTTCTGAGCGGCCTTGGCCTTGTCAGAAGAGTGGTATTGCCCGGCGAAAAGCGGTTCTGGTATGTTCTTGAGACTGATTCGCTTCCCATGAGACGGGCCGTGATGGCCAATATGAGGTGCGAGGTGAGGCTAATCCTGGCAGCCCTAGACCTTACAGAGAAAGAGCTGGATACTTGCCAGGAAGATCCCGATGATGCAGATAATAAAAGGGCCCGTCAGTCAATCTCCAGAAACAGACGCTATTATGAAAAGACGGATCGACTGCTCAGCCTTCTGGCAGAACACAGCACTGAAGAATTGATTGATTTGCTCGAGAACACTGGGAAGTCAGGCGATTGAAAATTTTTTTGGTGAATATTCCGGTCATATATAATCCTGTCCAGGGAACTGTTTGAATTTTGCGATAGTATTAAATCTTATCCAAACGATATTTTATTCAGATATTGTTCAGGAAGGTGATAGACCATGGTCAGTACATTAGATGAATATAAAAAATTATTTCGAGAAGCAACTGTCGCGGATCAAATGAAACTGTTCAAACTTCATGTAATCATATACGTAGTCGTGAACGCAGTATGGCTAGTCCTTAATATGAACGGCGCCATCAAGATCGAGCCTGTCTGGGCTGTCTACTATTCGCTGGTTGGATGGGGTCTGCTGATAATTGTCCACTACTGGTTCTATGTTCGCGGCGCAGATAACCTCTGCCGGCTGAGGGAAGAGATGGTAGAAGCAAGAATTGGATAGGCCTTGATGGTCCTATTCCTTTTTTAGCAGCTCGATTGATTTTATGAATTTTCCATGACGATCACTATCTTATACTGCCTATGCATTCCAGTGAACATGCAAAATGGGTTGAGCCCCAGGATGAGCAAATCCACGGTGGCAATTCTAGCGGTCATAGAAGTGATGCTTTCTGGTCTAACAGGCGCCTCGCTATCCGTTGAACCAGGTCAGAGTATCCAATCTGTCATAGACTCCGCGAGTCCTGGCCAAATCATTGAGGTGCAGAACGGCACCTTCTATGAGAGGATCAATATAACCAAAACGCTTACTCTAAAAGGCGTGGGCAAACCAATTATTGATGCTGGCGGCAAGGGAAGCGCCATAACCATATCGGCCCGCGGTTCCACTCTATTGGGATTCACGGCTACGGGATCCGGCAAAGATGTCAGTGATGCTGGCATAAGGGTGCTCTCCGATGGAAATATAATCAAAAATAATACAGCCGTTAAAAATAATAACTATGGAATCCTCCTTTATTATGTTGACAAAAATACTGTCTTTTGGAATATGGCGACCGAAAACAAAAACGGCGGATTCTTGCTGATTCATTCCAACAACAACCAGGTATGGGGCAACTATGCGAGCATGAATGGGGACGGTATCTCCCTCAAAACCTCGCGGGGCAATACCATCAACGCCAACAACCTGACCCGCAACAATATGGGCATAAACATCTCGAACATAGACTTAAGCGAGAGCGTCACTGCAAGCGGCAAGGGAGTGACCATACAGTATGCTTCAAGCAGCCAGTCGACCCCCTACAACCTTGAAATGAGTAGCACGACTTCACCCCCAGGAACCAACATCCTCTATCAGAACAGCCTGCAGGATAATGGCCAGAATGCTTTCGACGATGGCTACAACCAGTGGTACAACGATATGGCAGGAAACCACTACGGCGATTACGATTCCCGTGAGCAGGGCTGCAAGGACCGCAATAGAGACGGTATCTGCGACTCCAGCTACAGCATTCCAGGAGGAAGCAACGAGGACCAGCTCCCCAAAGCGTCTCTTGACGCCATACTCAGCTACAAGTCCAAAGGATTGATGGGCACGGAGCTGAAGATGGACCAGAGAAACTACCTGCCAGGCAGTGATATCAATGTTAAGTATGCTGCTCCAAACAACTTCTCAGGCTGGGTGGGGGTTATGGAGACGGGTCAGACCAAAGGAAGGGCCAGCCAGGAAGAGGCACTAACATTTCAGAACATGGCGGGCTCATCGGGTATGCTGCAGCTAAAGGCTCCGGCCAACAATGGGTCCTACACTCTTCGCATGTACAACGCTGCCAGCAGTGAAGAGATGGTTTCTGTGGATTTCAGTGTAGCAATCCCGAGCATTGCAGTGATTCCGGCTTCGGTGAAGACCTGTGAGCAGATCACTGTCAGCTATGCAGAGGCCCCTGGTTATGAGAATGACTGGATAGGCATGTACAGATCAGGGTCATCCGACACCGATCCCATTACCCGCCAGTATCTGAATGGAAATGCCAATGGCACCGTAATCCTTGACGCTCCTGATGAGGGCAGCTATGATTTCAGGATTTTCGAGAACGATAGTTACACTCGGCTGGCCATCAGCGACAGTGTAGATGTAAAAGCCTATAGCGGCACAAAGGTCGTTGCCTCGCCAACTCATGTTGCGCCCGGTGGGATAGTCACCGTAACTTACTGGGGAGCACCTTCGTCCGGGACGGGTATGATCGGCATGTATGGAATGAACAGGCCTGACAAGTTCCCTGTGGAAAAGAGACTTATTGGCAGCAAGAACTGTGGCAGATTGACCTGGAGGCTTCCCTCCAGTCCGGGGCAATACGACTTCAGAATGTTCTATTCCGATATAACCTCTGCAGGTCAGGGAGCATATCAACTCCTGGGCCAAACCGATGTGGTGACGGTGAGCTAGGGAATTTTGAGCCAAATTTCTGAGTCGGATGCTGCCAACGTAGCGGTAAGACAAGCAAGAGCATAGCCCATGAGGCATCCGGCCCGCCTGGCCCGAAACCTTGCTGGGCTATCTTGCAGAGGATGCCAGGGTCTTGCGACAATTATTTTGGCTTCTGCCAAAAAGGTTTTTTCGGAGTGGCGGTGATCATGGTTCGCCATGTGACACTGTCGAAATACAGAGCATCAAACCACATCCAGTAAAAGCGATTGGCATTAACGAACGAGTAGCCGTCGCGATAATCGTCATACCTGTCATAGGGGTCTGCCAGGATCAAGACATCATCCCACGGATCGCTTGCATTGCGGTAGTCGTATCCGATTGCAATTGCCCAGTGTCCGCTAAGATCTATCCACTCCACCAATGTCGGAATGCCGTGCCGAATATTGTCCTGCAAACGCTGCAATGCAGCGCCATCACCTTTATCCTCAAACTCAAGCTGCACATTGAAGCCATTCTTCTCAAGCCATGCAGCCATCTCTTGCGGCTTTGTCCCTGGCTTGGATGAATTCAAATCCCTTGTGCCCAATTCCTGAGCTATTCGCATTTCTGTCTTTGCATTTTCTTTTATATTTGGCAATCCGTAGAATTCAGCCAGGGAAAGCAATGCTGCCGGGCCGCAGGTATAGTCAGTCGTCTGCTGGTAGGCCTTAAAATTGGAGATAAAATCAACGTTTGGAGAGGCCGAAAGGATCGCAGTATCTATTCGCGGAAACCAAGCTAATACGGTATTATTGGGAGAAGGAGAAGCGCTGTTTGCCTCATTGATGTTAGCGCAGGAGAAAATGAGAATTAAAAGGAGAACGTATAGTGGAGGAAAGGTCATATTCGTCATATTCCTTCTGTGCTGGGCCGTTAGATGATATATGTTATTCTCGGTCTCACCATTTAGCAGGATCAAATTCTGTTGCGGGATCGTCTCTTATAAAGCCATATCCAGCATCCACAAACATCTTATTGAAGTTCTTCTTTTGGTTAGCAGTTCCATTGGCATTTGCTTTGTAGACCACGCATAGCCAGCACCCGCTTTTGTCCTGGCCCGTTTTGTTATCAATGTCAAGAAAGACCTGCGTGCCCATCAGGTTGTCCCGGGTAAATTCCCTGGCCTTCACGCCAAAAAGGGTGTTGGCGTTATCGCTCACGACATCCGCCAACCGGACGCAGCCCAGATCGCTGACCTCGAAGGTAGTGCCATCCATAATCCTGGTTACAGATCCCACAGCTTCCTCTGGATGGGATGAGGAGGTCAGCGTAATCATAAACAGGATGATGATCACCATCTTCTTCATAATACAATATAATACGCCCGACTATGTAAAAAATCTTTCCCTATCAATCATCGCTACGGCTTTGCTGGAAAATCTGGTCCGGACTCTATGCTCATATAGCAGCCATTCTTCTTATGTAATTCTCCAATAAGTTTATAAACATCGTTACATAAGACCTGCCATTGATACCCAAAAACATTCGCAGCGCCCTTGAGCACCAGGATCTGCCAGCGCTTCATGAAATCAGAGAATTGGTCGAGCACATCATCGAGGAGAGAGCAAAACCGCCAAGAGAAGAGGATCTGCCCGCAAATAGAGAAGTCCTCAAGGTGAAAACATCTGGTTCCATGACGTTCCGTCTGGAGAGAGTATCATGCGGCAAAAACTGCAAAGGCTGCCCGCACGGGCCTTACTGGTATGGCTACTGGCGGGAAGCCGGCAAAACACGCTCCAAGTATATCGGCAAGAATCTAAAGCAATAGTATAAAATTATCACGAAAGGTGCAATAAAATGATAAGTAATATTAAAATATATGTATTGTTTTTGCTGCTGGCAGTTTTCCTTCTCTCCGGCTGTATCTCAAAGGATGAAGCGCCCTCAGGAAAGGTCAATGTGGCTGCGACAATTGCTCCGCTGGGCGACTTTGTGAAAGCAGTAGGTGGTGACAGGGTTGAGGTTACAGTGATCGTCCCGCCTGGCGCCGAGCCCCATACCTTCGAGCCCACTCCCTCTCAGATGAAAGAGGTTGCCAGAGCTGATCTTTACGTTATGAACGGAGCCGGCCTGGAGTTCTGGATGGACAAGGTTATGGCTGTCAATAAGAAGATGATCGTAGTTGACTCTTCAATTGG
>CABMDX010000197.1 GCA_902385025.1 uncultured archaeon
AGAGCCGGCCCTGAGGCCCTGCCAGATGCTACCTTGTGGCATTTGATCTTCATCTTCATGTCTACTGCCTCCCCAAAGCCGCGTCGATGCACTCCTTCGTGCTGCCTAGGCCCGCTCTGACACCGCCCAGACCCGGCAAATAGACCAGAGCTTTGCCGGAGTTCACCATCATCTTCTTGAAGTCCTCTGTGGCCGGGGAGACGACCATGCAAGTGTCGCAAAATACCCGCGCTCCACTCGCCTCGATTGCTGCCACCACATCCGGGCAGGCCTCTGCGATCTTGCGAGCAGTGCAGACCCACATCTCTCTTTGGACCTTTCGGCCACGAAGCAGCCGGGCGATCTCTCGAAGCTCGGAAAGCGAACAGTGAGGGCAGCCCAGAGCCACTATATCTGCTTCAGAGCCCGGATGATTTTCATAAACCTCATCGATGTCTCTTCGTTCCAGAACGATTCTCTCGCCTGGCTCGGTTTCGCCTGGAGGCTTTGGCGTCGCGCCTTCCACATAGTAGAGGGCCACCGAGCCACTGGCGGCCATGGCTGCTCCCAGGGACTTCAGCTCATCGGGCACTGGTCGGCATTTCAGCCGGAAAAGGGGAATGCCATCCTTGACAATCCTGCCCACCAGAAATCCGAGCGCTCCATAGTCTGAGCCGCATAAATCAGCATCGACCTTCACAATATACGTGGGACTTCGATTCTGGTCCAGATGATAGCCAAAAAGAGCTGTCTTGCCCACCAGCGCGGCTGCCAGGGCAGAAGGCCCGCCCTCGCGATTGGTCCTTGCGCCTATCACGGAGTTGGCATAGGAAACCGCCGAGGACTCGCTCCAGGCCAGGTGATCGCCCGGGCTTGCCAGAGAGTCATAAATCTGATAAGGAGCGCAGGTGCAATCAATGGTGATTCCCAGCCGCCGGTAAGCATCTATAGTTGCCTGCTGCCTGGAGGCGAAGCCCTCAGATATGCCCATCTCCTTCCAGCGGCAGAGATCCATGCCTGCGGGATTGAGAATGCTGGGGACTGCCACCTGGCCTTCAAGGTCCGAGATCCACTCCAGCCCGGCCTCACCGATGTTTTTATAGGATACTCCCGCGATCTGGACGGATCTCACAGGCACGAGCCGCTCTGCGCCATAGATGTCTCCCAGAGCCACCAGGATCTCCATCATCCTTCTCAGCGTCTCGCCGCGCTCGCCCCGGCAGATGGCATCTTCCTCGCGAGAAAGGTACATGCCCTTGCATGAGATGCTTATTACTAATAAATTCTCTTCACACCAACCGATGCAGGGGATGCCCTGCACCCGGAAATATGTCCAGATCTGCTACAGCTTCGGCAACCAGAATGTCTGATAGTGCTGCCACGGGAAATATGAATTCGGCGTTCTCAATGGGTCCGTACAGCAGAAAATCGCCCGCTGCCAGGAGCTGCAGCGAGCCCGCTGCCGCATCGCAGCATTTCCTTATGGCGGCACCTCTTTCGCGAAGCCACGGCCAGGATGATATCGCGTTGTGAATCACAGAGCCAACGGGAAGGCCGAGGCGCGCCTTGGCCACCACTGAGAACCGCAGAATGGCTCCCGCGCCGCTTCCCAGAG
Organism: uncultured archaeon; assembly: GCA_902385025.1. Classification (GTDB taxonomy): domain Archaea; phylum Halobacteriota; class Methanosarcinia; order Methanotrichales; family Methanotrichaceae; genus Methanothrix. The sequence continues at coordinate 1,595 of CABMDX010000197.1, forward strand.
GAAGTGCGCCTGGATCTATGAGCATATTGACGATTCCATAATCCCTGGCCAATGGAATCAGGCCCTTTTCGAGCACATTGCCGCCTGATTCGAGCAACTTCAGTGCGCCATCTACGCCCGGCTCTGAAGGATTATAGGCCAGAATGATTGAAGAATCGATCTCGCTGTCCATAATGGCACGTCCTTCTGCCGCATCTGTAGACAGGCTTATGCTGTTGTAGATCGTCTTATCTGCATATCCCAGTTCCGTCACCAGACCCGCGCCGGCGGCTCGTGTCAATGGATCTGCCGAGTCAATGATGATGGGCCCCGTCCATACCTGTTCGGCAAAATCAAGATACTTCTGCAGAGCCTGGATGCTGCGTGCGTAAATATGCAGGACCGCCGGGCAGCCGGTCTCCTCCGACAGCTCAGCCTGACGGCAAACCAGAGCCTCTGCAGCCTCCCTCTTGAAGATCCCCTTTTCTTCATCGTCCACAATCCGATGCCCCTGATAAAAGATGGTTCCACAAAGAACTGTTGCAAGCTCTCCCGGCTGACCGCCGAACTTCACGCCCGCCACATTGACCACGGACTGCTCTCTCTTAAATCGGAACACTTTTCTCAATCCTCTGACAAGGCCAGCCAGGCCATTGTATCCGCGACCACACCGGAGCCCAGGAAAAGATCGCCATCACCCACCGGAAGAACAGGCCTGGGGGACGCCTTCCTGACTGCCTGAAAAGGCATTCCCGGAAAGGGCCTGGCAAGATCCTGGTACTTCACAATCAAGGCCTCGATCGCGTCCTTATCCTCGAGACCAATGCAGTCCACTAATTCTACCTGCTCTTGAAAGCGGCGCACGGCCTCAAAAGGCAGATTCTGGATGAAGGGAATGGCGCCACGGGAGCCCACAATGCGTCCCTGGGGGTCCACGCCGTTTTGATGGAGTGCCAGAATGGTATCGCCGGGCAAATGGCCCTTGGACTCCGCACCGCAAATAATTAGAAAACGTATGTTGCAGTTGGAGACGACATTGGCGATGATCTTCTCCACGCCCAGATTTTCCGTCTTGCATGGGCCAGTGATGGCAGCCCCTCTGACAAACAGAGAGCTTGCCAGCGTGACCACGGCCACGCCGCACATCGGATCGCCTACCACATAGTCGCCGCGCACAGGCGGCCAGGAATCATCATAGCCTCTTTTCGATATGGCAGCTCTCTTTGTCATGTTGCTCCGCTCGAAATCCAAAAGGCCCGGATAACTTAAAGTTATGTCGATATCGAGGCTTGCGAGAACCCGGGACCAGGACTGTATGAAGAATAAAAATCTGATTGTGTTAAATAGAAAAAAAATGATGCGATATAGGCAGATAAACGATCAGAAAAAAAGATAAAGCAGTGAATCTGACTATCGACGAGATTTGTCTTTCCAGACAAAAGGTGGCGCGAGAAGAAATGGCCTCATACAAAGAACGGATCCTGGAAGTTATTGGAGAGTCGGATGTGGGTCTCACGACTGTGGATGTAGCAAAGAAAGCAGGCGTCAGCAAAACCACTGTGATCAAATATCTCTCCGTGCTCAGCTCCGAGGGCCAGGTGGAATTCGTAGAGGTGGGCCCGTCCAAGCTCTGGAGGATCAAGAGAGCATCTGCCAAGCATTTGGAAGAGCATGAGACTGCTCTGGAGGTTGAGGCCCTGCCGATGGTGGATATAGACTTTTGCGATGGCGAGGACAAGACCGTCTATTTTTCATTTCGGGTTGACCCGGAGAAGATATGCGCACTCATGAAGCGCGCCAAGAAATGTCTCTGCAATGTAGCAGATACTTACTGACGATTTTGAGGAGATGATATACATATCAGACGGTGCGCAGATGTCGATTCCGAGAGAACTCAAGGACTTTTTCCAGATAGAAAACGGCCAGACGCTGCTGATCAAAGGCTTACCGGGTACGGGCAAGACCACCCTGGCCCTGGAGATAATGAACAGCCTCTGCGAGGATCGAAACGGGATGTATATCTCCACTCGCGTCGATCCGCGCCGGCTCTATGCCATCAACCCCTGGGTGGAAGATGTCATTCCGCCCAGGAATGTTGTCAATGCCACCCAAACCAAGCTCCTGGAGAGCCTGAAGGGGATGGGAAAGGACCTCGCCAACTACTATGCAGTGCTGGATTTCTTCAAGGTCTTCTTCGATGAGGCAGAGGAGATGGACAATCCCATGATTATCATAGACAGCTGGGATGCGGTCCTGAACTATACTGCTCATATCATAGGCAACGCCCGAGCCAGCTTCGAGCAGAACATCTGTGAATTTGCACGCGATCTGGATACACACCTCATCTTCGTCTCAGAGTTCGCCAATATCATGCCCCTGGACTACATTGTGGACGGAGTCGTAACCATGGAACAGTTCCGCCTGCCTGGCTACGCTGAAGGGAGCATGAGAACCCGCTACGTCCGGCAGATTAAGCTGGATAAGCTGCGGGGTGTGGAGATTGGACAGAAGACCTATACCGTCACGCTGCATGGTGGAAGATTCCGGTTCTTTGAGCCCTATCGCGAGCATCGAGATGCCAGAATTGCCAGCGATGGGGTCAGGTTTCCGGATCCTGCGCCCGATAGAATTTCTTCCGGCATCCCGGACCTGGATACGGTCACCGGTGGCCTGAAGTACGGCTCTTGCAATGTACTGGAGATAGATCACGGCGTGGGAAAGAGGTACTACCAGATCCTGACGGCTCTGGCCTCCAATGCCATTAAAAACGGGCGAGGGGTTTTCATACTGCCCAGCATCGGCTATCAGCTCAGCTCGCGCGACATCTTTGTGCCAACCAATGTCATCGTCGCCCAGCCGGAGGGCAGCGACCCTGCTGCCTGGGGAAAGGAGCTTCTGGAAAAGTGGGATCTGCTGCGGGAGAGAACGGGCCGGCCCATTCTGAATATCATAGGCCTCGATTCCATTGAGTTTGCCTTCGGCTATAAGGATGCTCTGAACCTGGCCAACCTCATGATCCGCAACTGGAAGGAGACCAACGACATCAATGTGCTGGTGGTAAAAAGCGGCCAGGAGAGCATGAATATGGCCATACACACAGCAGATACCTATCATCTGGTCAATGAACTGAACGGTGGACTCTGTCTATACGGCGTGATACCTAGAACCGAGCCCTACAATATTCTTTTGGAGGACAGGAACAGGATCAGCCTGACGCCCATCGTTTAGTTGTGGGAATGGCTTTGATTTCATTTTCGGCTCACCTGTTCATGTCCTCTTTTTGAACTGCACTATTCGGATTCTCTTCCTCAACTCATGCCCTGGCCAGGCCCTTTGCTTCTCGAGCCAGCCTCGCTGCAGCGTCTTTGCGCATCATTTCCACGAACTCTCTTTGTGTAGCAAAGATTAATGCGCCGGAGGGGCAGGCATGCACACATGCCGGAGTCTCAAGGTCTTTGCAGCGATCGCACTTGACTGCCACGCGCACCTCTGTGTGGCGGCCTATGACCCCGTATGGACATACCATGGCGCACATCCAGCAGCCCACACAGTTCTCCATATTGCGGTCAACTATTCCCGAGATGGTGTCCTGTGTCATGGCCCCGGTGCGGCATACGGCCACACAGGGCGCATCCTCGCAGTGACGGCATACCAGTGGAACCTTCTGATCCTCTGCC
>CABMDX010000198.1 GCA_902385025.1 uncultured archaeon
CCGAAGATAGCCACCCGCTTGCCATGGAAGTGCGGATGCGCATCGGTCATCATATCCACGAGTCGCCCTCTCTCGTATTCCATCTCCTTGGGAATTGGTACTCCCATGAGGCTGGAGACGTTCATAACAAAGGCATCAGTATTGCGGATGCCAATGGGCATGGGGCCGATGACTGCTGGGATCTGGAACTTGCCCTTCAGGACCACGGCACCTAACGCTCCGGCAGTCCTTCCCAGAGCTATGGAGGCACCGGAGTTGCCAGCGACCACCAAATCCGGGATGGTTGTTCCACCGGGCGGATAGAGCCCTCCCGATTCCGGTGTCAGAGGAGCGTCGAAGACGTCCGTGGTATCAGGGAATATGATACTGGGAACGCCCATAATGCCGAGCATCCTCTTGATCTCACGGATATCTCCCGGGTCCACGAAGCCTGGTATGACGTTCAGCTTGCCATTGGGCTTTCCCCTGCGAGCAAAGCTCTGGGCTATGGCCTTGACGGCATTATCGTAGCCGGTGATATGCGACCCTACATAGCTCGGGGTATTGGCAATTACGACGCGTACCTTGGGATCGAAGAACTCCTCTTCTTTGATCTCTTCCATGAAGGAGTGGACGTCGTCGCCTATGGTCTCAGAGGAGCAGGTCGTATTGATGGCCAGAACGTCTGGATGATAGACGTTTACGACGTTGTTCACCGCCTCCTTGAGGTTGTTTCTGCCTCCGAAGACCACTGAGTCCTCGGTGAAGGAGGAGGTTGCAGCAAGCGTCGGCTCGCGGTAGTGGCGGGCCAGAACCATGCGCAGGTATGAGGAGCACCCCTGCGAGCCATGGGTGATGGGCATGCAGTTGTGGATGCCTTTATAGGCCAGGATGGCGCCGATGGGCTGGCAGATCTTGGCCGGGTTTATAACCAGCGTCTCCCTTTTCGCCATCTCTTTTGGTGTGTAATCAAGCATTGCTATTCTGCCTCCAGGGTGGTGTTATGAATTTCCAGGTGGGACTGTTCACAGACATATCGATGTCTTTGGCGAATTGTGCAAAGCCTTCGAATCCTGTATATGGGCCGCTGTAGTCGTAAGAATGCATCTGGCGGGAGGGAATGTGCATCTTCTGGAAGACGTACTTGTCTTTGATCCCTGAGCAGAAGAGATCTATTCCCAGGTCCTTTACCAGCCGCTCACACTCATGATGGCTGTAGTCGTCGATCATGATCTGGCCATCTTTCATATGGGGCAGCAGGCCCTCGTAATCCATGAGCCTTGGAATCTTCTCCTTCTTCTTCTGAATGGTGGCATCATCGTATGCCGAGACCATATTCGGGTCGCGCTCATAGTGGATATCCTCCAGGACTTTGGAGCGTCCGGTATGGACAATGCTGGAGAGGATCTTTCTGCCCTCATAGTCATCCCGGTGAGCGAACTCGTAGCCGGCCACGACCACGTCCATCCCAAGGGTCTCGAACATATTTCTGACGTGATGGGCTCGTGATCCGCCGACAAGGATCATAACCCTCTTGCCTGCCAGCCTGCCTTTGTACATATCGATGATCGGCTGGATCCTGGCCATCTCCTCAGCGATCACGGCCTCAGTCCTTTTAGTCAGATCCGGATCGTCGAAGAATGTGGCCATATCACGCAGGGTCTTGATGGTATCTTCTACGCCAAGGTAGTTGACCTTCAGCCATGGGACGCCGTATTTTTCCTCCATCATGCGGTTGGTATAGTTGATGGATCTGTGACAGAGCAGGATGTTCAGCTTGGCCCTGTGGGCTTTGGCAATATCATGGAAGGAGGCATCGCCTGTGAATGGGCTGACCACGCGGTAGCCGACCTTCTCCAGCAGATCCTTGACCACCCAGTAGTCTCCGCCGATGTTGTACTCTCCGAAGACGTTCACATCGAAGGGTCCTGGATTCTCAAGCTCTTCTGTGCCTACGAGATGCTCCATCAGCGAGTTGGAGGCAATGTGGTGGCCAGCCGATTGGCTGACGCCCCTGTAGCCCTCGCAGCGAACGGGGATGACCTTGATTCTGAGGTCTTCTTCAGCCTTCTTGCAGACGGACTCGATATCATCACCGATCAGGCCGATGGGGCAGGTGCAAAAGACCGAGATGCATTCTGGCTTGAAGATGGCGTAAGCTTCGCGGATGGAAGCGGCCAGCTTCTTCTCTGCGCCAAAGACGATATCGGTCTCCTTGACGTCCGTGCTCAGGCAGTAGCCTGCAAAGCAGTCTTTGCCCTCTTCCGGCTTCATGAGATTTCTGCGCGTACCCCAGGTGAAGTAGGCGCAGCCGATGGGGCCGTGGGTGATGTGCAGGATATCTTTGATCGGCCCGAAGACCACACCTTTGGAGCCGGCGTAGGCGCAGCCGCGGTTGGTCAGAATGCCGGGGATGCTGCGGTCGTTGGCCTCGATCTTCTGCTCGACCTCGCAGGCGTCTTTTACAACTACATGCTTCTTTCTGATGTCGCCGGTCTTTTTGGGAAGGCCTTCCAGCATTCCTTCAACCGTCTCACGGCTCTTGGCAATGGTTACTGGTTCTCTTTCGACTCCGCTCATGATATGGCCACACTCCCACGCTCTCCGGTTCTTATTCTGACAGACTCTTCCACTGGACAGATGAAGATCCGGCCGTCGCCAAAGTTGCCGGTGCGGTTGACCTTGGTGATCACGGCCACCACTGCAGGCACGAACTCGTCTTCCACCATGATCGATATCATTCTCTTGGGAATGTACTTCATGCTCTTCTTATCCGACTCTGCCAGCTCTGAGGGGTGGGGGATGGCAAGGCCCTTCTGCTTTCCCCGGCCTGTGACCTTGTAGGCGGTGATGGAGGGAATGCCGATGACATCCAGGGCGTTTTTGGTGGCCTCCATCTTGTTCATCTGGATGATGGCCAGAACTTCTTTCATTCTACAGCCCTCTCTGGCCGGTCCTTATGGTGTAGGCCTCCTCGACTGAGGAAATGAAGATCTTGCCGTCTCCGATGTTTCCGGTTCTGGCGCTGTCCTCGATGATCTTGACTGCACTTTCCATTTTTTCATCGTCCACCACCATCATGATCATTGTCTTGGGAAGGTTGTCATAGACGACGTTGCCTACCTTGATGCCCTTCTGCTTGCCTCTGCCAAATACCTCGATGCGGGTCAAGGCTGTGAAGCCGCCGGACTCGAGGCTGTCTGCAACCTTGTCCACGGCCTCCGGCCTTATGACTGCCCGGATCATTTTCATTCCACAACACCCCATTCCATCATGACCGATTCCAGTTCTTCGTACTCCATGGGTTTCGGGATGACGAACATCTCGTTCTCGTCCACGGCCTTGGCCAGAGCCAGGTAGGCTTTGGCCTGATTGGAGTCAGGTGCGTACTGGATCACAGTCTGCTTGTGGATCTCGGACTGGTGGACTACGTTGTCCCTGGGGATGAACTGGATCATCTGGCTGCCCAGCTTTTGGGCGAAGTGAGAGACCAGCTCTTTTTCTCGGTCAACATTGCGGGAGTTGCAGATGATGCCGCCAAGACGCGTTCCTCCGGACTCTGCGAACTTTTGGATGCCCTTGCAGATATTGTTGGCAGCGTACAGGGCCATCATCTCGCCTGAGGCGACGATGTAGATCTCCTGCGCCTTTCCTTCTCGAATGGGCATGGCGAAGCCTCCGCAGACCACATCGCCAAGGACGTCGTAGAAGACGTAGTCAAGGTCCGGGGTGTAGGCTCCTAGGTTCTCCAGCAGGCCGATGGATGTGATGATACCCCTGCCTGCGCAGCCGACGCCTGGCTCCGGTCCGCCGGATTCTACGCATTTAATGCCTCCAAATCCGATCTTCAGGACGTCATCCAGTTCTACTTCTCCTTCTTTTCTCAGAGTATCCAGGACCGAGGGCTGCTTCTTGCCGTTCATCAGGAATTTTACCGAATCTGCTTTTGGATCGCAGCCTATCTGCATGATCTTCTTGCCCATAGTGGACAAGGCTGCAGTGAGATTTTGGGTGGTGGTCGACTTGCCGATTCCGCCTTTTCCGTATATTGCTACCTGCCTCATGTTGCTCCACGAACTTTTGCTTTTTTTCAAATTTTGGTGGTTTTGGCGAGGGGCCAGAGCCGACTTTCAATGAGCCGGACCCTGGATGCCCTCTGTTTGCCAGAAAGCTGGGATGGTCCCAACTTCGAGGAATAAGCCGTTGAAATGAAGTGCTTTGTCTTGTCCTGCAAAATGGTCTCGACTGCTTCACCTCCACGATCTAACGAGGGGACGGGGTTATAAGGAACTATTTGAGAAGATGGCGGAGGATGTCGGATTTGTGAGGGGAAGTTATGAAAAGGTATGAAGATGAAGGGATGTTGACGGCAGGGTAAATTATATGGTCACTGCTGGATTTTGAGGCCTCGACGTTACCTGAACATTTTTCTTGTAAGAATTACAATAAAGATGGCAAACACAAATGATCTAAAGAGACTTTCAAATGCAGCAACATAACTATATGGTGGAGATAAATTTCCCAAGCTACCTAATAAAAATAGTCGTGAACTATTGCCCAGACTCTCGATTATTGATTCTGAATTATGATTTATTATATTAAAGAGCAGCCCTGATACGAAAATTATTAGCAAAATAGGCAAGATTAAGTACCTAATCTTAATACCATAACCGCATAACCAAGCAGCAAAATCAATGAATTTCGGCAGGTCATCCCTTAATAGAATCCTCTTGATTTTTTTTATTTGATTCCAATTATTAAATAGCACATAATTCTTAGTGAATTTTAGAAGTTTAATGTTATTTATATTTTTCTTAAGATGAGGCATAGTTTGAGCGCTTGTTAACACTTTAATTAATCTATTTTTATTCATATAAAGATTATATTGAAAACTGCATTCGTCAGCATCATTCCACCATCCGAGTTCTTTATAGCTTCTGATAAGTGATAGGTATATGGCACTCATATCTACATCAATAAATAAATACAATTTTATAATGTTCCAAGGTATTATTAATGAATTGAAATGGGAACCATTTAGAATAATTTTAGATTGGTCATCAAACATCACTTTTTCAAATTGCATAGAATTAATTTTTGAATTATTAAATAATATATTACTGATAAATTTGGATTTTGTCCAATTAGCTTCTCTTTCGAAGATTGCTCCTGCAAAAATTGCTTTTCCATAAAAAATAGATCTATAAAAATTGGCGTTTCTATCAAATGTAGCACCAGAAAAATTCGCACTTTCTTTAAATTCAGAATAGCAGAACATTGTCTTATCGTAAAACATCGTATCTCTGAAATCCACCTCCATGAATTTGGAGCAGGAGAAATCAGAAATGCCATGAAATTTTGCATTCAAAAAGCCAATCCTAATAACAATAAGGCGGTCGATTAATTTGGGATAGGCATCAGCCAATAGCAATCGATTATGATATCTTTTTCTATCGGGGTTACGGTGTATGATTTCTAATGTTCCTTTTGTTACAACATTCTTAAAACATTTATGCATAAAAAGATGATAATCTGAAATTAATCTATTTAATGCATCAACCAATTTAATTCCATGTATGTGTTTAGCTCCCCCTTAGAGCTATTCTGAATGCATCATCAGAAAGATTAAATAATGATGATTAGATACCAATTTATTGGGGCCATGAACGAAGGAGAAATAATAGAGCAACTTCGCAAAGAG
>CABMDX010000199.1 GCA_902385025.1 uncultured archaeon
ACAACCACCCTGATCTTGTCTCCCTTCAGCTCCTCTGGCGCCAAGGCCTTGAGCGCCTCTCCCACTGCCTTGGACTTGCCCTTGAATCTTGGGCCCAGGGCCTTGAAGTCGGGCTTGACCACCAGCTTCTGCCTCTTTTGGGGCTGGTCATAGTGCACGAAGACGCTGAGGTTGACCTTACTCGTGGCCGCATGCGCCTTGAGGTCGTAGTCCGTCCTGTCCGCCACGCCCACGATCTCAATCCAGCCCAGGCGGTCCAGCAGAACCTCCGCATCCCAGCAGTCAGCAGCATAGTGGGCCATCTCATCTTCCTTATGCTGCCGGAAGCGCAGCTTGTCCGGGGCTACGCCCACGGCCAGCAAAAACTGATAGGTCCTTGCCACATAGTATGCCAGAGCCTGGTGGGCCACAACTCCCCTCTCCACAGCCTGGCCGAAGGTCATCTCCTCTTCTGTACCCGTCTCCTGCGCGGCCTGGGAATAGAACTTCATCTTGATGTCCCTCACCTCGCCAAAGCGCGGATGGGACTTGTCTCTGGGGTCGATGAATATCTCCGCCTCGGCCTGGGTGAACTCTCGCAGGCGAATCACACCCTGGCGGGGCGATATCTCATTCCGGAAGGACTTGCCGATTTGAACCGCCGCGAAGGGCAGAGAGTCGCGGAAGTAGCGCAAAAGGCGCGGGAAATTTATGAACATTCCCTGCGCGGTCTCAGGTCGCAGGTAGCCGGTCATCTTGTTTCCTGGACCGATCATGGTCTTGAACATGAGATTGAACTCATAGACCTGTGAGAGTTCTCCGCCGCACTCCGGGCAGCCGATCTCGTTTTCCTGGATGCATTTGTAGATCTCCTCATTGCTCAGTGCATCCGGCACCTCCACGATGTGCTTGATGAGATGGTCGGCCCGGTAGATCTCTTTGCACTCCTTGCAGCTTGTAAGCGGATCTGAAAAGCCGCTCAGGTGGCCTGAGGCCTGATAGATTCCCTCCACTCCGATGGTTGGGGCCTCAATTTCTGCAAAACCCTCGGAAATGACGAAGTACTGCCGCCAGATGTCCTCGATGCGTCTCTTCAGGGGCGCCCCCAAAGGACCGTAATCGTAAAATCCCGCCGCTCCGCCGTAGAGCTCAAAGGCCGGCCAGAGAAAGCCGCGTCTGCGGGCAAGTTCATTCACCAACTCGTTCTTATCCATGCCAATCCTCGCTATGGTTTTAGAACGCCAGAGGGTAATTTAACCTTTGTCTTTGCATGGCGTCCTGTTCATTTATCAAACACCACAATTTAGAGCCTGGCAAAATAAGCAGATAATAGGCTGAATTGTCGTAGCCAGTTTTTGGTTCCATCTGCAAATGGCGCAAAAAATGTTGATGGGCAGGACATCCTTCCCTAACTGAGGGCGGAGACTGCCAGAAGCATGCCAAAAGCGGCAGTTACGGTGCACAGAAGGATCGCATCGGCATATTTGTGATGCATAAGCCTCTTCAGGCTGATTATGATGCTGCTAATCTTGGTATCCTCCATTTTTTCACTCTCCATTCCCTTTGCCCCACTCACCCATTGCATGCATCCATCTAGATCGTCTGGATTTAAGTATCTATTTTTCACATTGGTGTTTTATCAGAGCTTTATCCTCAATTTTCGATCATATGAATCCCATGTAGCTGTTGTGTAGGCGGATCATCCATCCTTGGCAGTGGCATTTGTCCAAATAGCGATATCCTTCGCGGGTCAGGTAGTGGAATAAGAGGCACCGGCATCGATGGAGAAATCGAACTGAACTATCTCGATGGTTTTCCCTGGAAAATGAACGATTTTTTAGCAAATCCCGATGGTTGCACTATCGTTCGTTCTGTCATAATTTCTTATATTGTTCCGTAAGAAGGGCTCTTTGCAAAAAATGCACTGCTTGCAGGAAGATGATCTGGCGCCTCGCTATTCTGTGCGGGTAATGGAATATTCGAGTCCTCCGTGCCAGCTCTGTGTCCTCTGTGACTAATGTGGCAATAGTCCATGACCTGGTTATTATCAGTGGCAAACGACTTTCATACACAGTGGGCGCACAGAGCGTGCCATTAGCAATCGGTTGAGTGCATAGTAATCAGGGTTTAGCCGCTGAAAATAGCGAAGAGCCGATTATCTTGAAGCTGGAGATGATCTGAAGCTGGGCAAATATGACCCGCCTGGTGTCATTTGGCAGGACATGTGCGATGAAGAAGTATCGCAAAAGATTTGGCTATGAAAGAATACAACCAACCGAAATCGATAAAGAGAGAATAATATTGGATGAAAATTAAAATCTGACAATTGAGGAGCAAAGCGATATGAAAGCATGGTATTATTTGGCGGCGCTGGCAATGCTGTGTTGCACGGCCATCCCCGCGTATTCTCAGGAACAGGTAACAATGACAGTCTATGTTCATGATGGAAGTCTTAATGGTGCGCTGCTCTCCGGAGTCCAGATCACGGGACAGGATGCAGCGGGCAACGTCTTCAAAGCCACAACAGACTCAAGTGGTGTCGCATTGGTAAGCGGTGAGCCTGGTGCCTGGCAGTTCGCCTTCCAAAAGGCTGGCTATGATGTGCTCTTCCTGAAGTACAATGCCACAGAGAGCGAGGAGGCCGCAGCATATCTGGAAGAGAGCTCAACGGCAGGGGATGCGCTCACGGCACAAGAGGATACTTCCAGGCAGGAGGTCACCGATTCAGAGGCAGTTATATCCAAAAAAACTGATTTTGCAGAGGAAGATGCCTATGCTCAGTCGAATTACGCCTCCAGGAATCAGGTTGAGCTGACTGTATACGTTCATGATGGAAGTCTGAGTGGTGCATTGCTCTCCGGAGTTCAGATCATAGGACAGGATGCAAGCGGTAGCAACTTTGAAGCCACAACTGATTCCATAGGCTCTGCAGCCGTCAGCGGGGCTCCAGGAACCTGGATATTCTCCTTTGTGAAGGACGGCTATACTACCCTCAACCTGTTATATAACGTCACAGAGAGCGAGGAGGCCGCAGCTTATCTTGAAGCTACGGCTTAAATGACTTGGGAGACAGGCTAAATCATTCAAAGGAACCCTTTAGCCTGCAAACTAATTTTTTTCATCTTTTGGTCTCCTCCTTTTTATTCCCAAATCCGCCTCAAATCTCTATTCTCTTTTTTGCAGCAATAATTCCACCTCTGCAGGAATATATGAGATCTTGCAGAGTCTTGGTGCCGGCATGAAATGAGTCTTTCTCAATATCTCAAATCAGTTCTTCTTTGCGATTCCCACCAATTTATTCTCGCTGGGAATGGATATATGCGACTTGTCCTTGTCAAGGAAGCCGAATATCTTTCTTGGCCAGTCCAAGATCGGCGTTGAGACAATAAGGCAGCCCCCATCTTTGACTGATGCGGATATTTTCTCAAAGTTCTTCTCCAAATTCCGCGTGTGCTCAAGGACATCAAGAGCGGTCACAACATCAAAATATCCGTTCGAATAAGGAAATCTCCCGTCTAGGTCTACTATCCTAAGCTTTGCTTCTGGCGCGTTTTTTCCGGCCTTTTCAATTGCAAATGTGGAAATGTCGCATCCATGAATTTCGTCGAAAAATGGTGATACCTCGCGTATGAGAAGCCCAAAGGCACAGCCCACGTCCAGATATCTTCCACCTTTCTTGCGCCCTTCTATAAATTCTATTACATTCTTGAAATACTTTTTTGGATCGATCTCATCATAGCATATATAGTTTGACTTTTTGTTTCCGTAGAAATAATCTTCATCAAAGAATTCTTTCATATTTATGATAACCTGTCCTCTCATCCCATAGCATCTGGCTCCTCAATCTTATGGGTTTTGCTCTTTTCAGCCTTCCCGGTGACAGATGCTTCTTCCTTCTTTTTCTGGTAAATGTCTCATCCGCAAAAATGAAGTACGGCTGATAAACAATGAGGGGATATGGATCTATTCTCTCCTTGCCAATTGGGGCCCATCGAGCTTTCTAACCGCATCGTCATGGCTCCTATGACCCGCTGTCGTGCGGTTGAAGGAAATGTCCCGAGTCCCTTGTCCATTACGTACTATGTACAGAGAGCCCAGGCAGGCTTGATCATCACCGAAGGCTCGCAAGTCAGCCCTCTTGGGGTTGGCTTTATTCGCACACCGGGGATTTATTCTCAAGAGCAGGCTTCTGGCTGGAGGAAAGTGACCGATGCCGTCCATCGTGCCAGGAGCAAGATTTTCCTTCAGCTCTGGCACGTGGGAAGGGTGTCGCACTCCGATTTACTGGGCGGACAGCAGCCGCTCGCGCCTTCTGCGCTTCCAGTAGAGGGCTACGTTCATGGGCCTTCGGGAAAAAAGAAAATCGAAATTCCACGCGCTATCAAGATCGATGAGATCTCTTCCATAATCGATCAGTTCAGAAAAGGAGCAAAGATGGCAAAGGAGGCTGGTTTTGATGGAGTTGAAATCCATGGGGCTAACGGCTACTTATTAGATCAGTTTCTGAGAGACAGCTCAAATAAACGAACGGATCAATATGGCGGCAGCCTGCAAAATCGCGCACGTCTTCCGCTTGCAGTCGCAAAAGCAGTCGTCGACGTATGGGGCGCAGATCGAGTAGGATATAGGATTTCGCCGCATTTTCAGATGTATTCCATGTCCGATTCTAATCCTCGTGAGACCTTTTCCTATCTGGCTGGAAGGCTAGACGACCTCGGGCTTCTCTATCTTCACATGATCGAGCGTGTTGGAGGCTTGAATCAAACGGCACCCGAAGCCCGGCTGGCTCCCCTCATTCGGAACATCTTCCAAAGAACGCTCATTCTAAATGGAGGATATGACGCCAAAAGCGGAAATCAGGCAATCGCGACGGGCGCTTCGGATCTAATATCATATGGCTCCCTTTTCCTGGCAAATCCAGATCTGCCAGAACGTTTCAAGAGGAATGCTCCGCTCAATGCACCGGATATAAAGACATATTATGCAGGCGAAGAGCGAGGATATATCGACTATCCCGGCTTGTAGCAGGGCAGCCTGAGGCAGGAGGTCAGCGAAGATCAAATATGCATGAAGAGACCAGAATGGCTCCAATGAATTATATGAGACGTCTGATACAGATAGTGTTCCTGCTATTCGTGACAGCCGCCCTGGCCTGCAGTCAAGTTAGCCTCAACGGCTCAGGGGGACTGGCACTGCTCAATAGCATGACAGCAGGCTCTTTGAACCTGACCATTGACTCCATAAACGCATCCAATCAATTGCACAACATGAATGATACCTCAGACTCCTCCTCCAATTTGTGGTCATGGGGAGGCAAGCCCAAGGAGCACCCGCTAAATTATCCCGAGACGGATTATCTCAACGATTCTGAGATCTGACGCGCGGGAGAATATCTGGCATTTGCCGATATTGCCTGCGCACGGCTTCAGGATAATACCTCCAATCAATCTTATTTTCCCAAATTAGATGCCTATCTGAATTCGACAAATGATTCTAAGATTTAATGATGCTCAAATCAAATTTTAAAACGTTATTCGCGTAAAAAATTTAAAAATAAACATTTAATACCTATTTTGCGGCACTGGTGGACTGAGAAGACAGCGTTCGTTCGCCTAAAGGTTTATCTATCGTTCCGTATCATAGTTGTATTATCTTGTGGGATCGACAAAAAACGTTCTCAAGAGATATGCGATTGATATGGAGTGATTAGATCCATGAAGCACATGAAGCTGTTTGTTCTGCTGGCAGTCATCTGCCTCCTCGTCGGTTCAGCCTTTGCGGTCAGCAAGTTAATGCCTGCGACAGTTGACCAGGACAAATGCATCGGCTGCGGCAAATGCACTGAACAGTGTCCTACGGGCGCGATCACCCTGAATGATGACGGAGTGGCCACCGTGGACAAAGATAAATGCACTGGCTGTCTGAAGTGCGCTTCAGCATGTCCCGCAGAGGCCATCAGTGCATAATTTTTATTATTTCTCTATAAATTTCAATATAAGTTAGTTGTATGTGTTTAGCTCCTCCTACCTGTTCGCTTAATACTGTTTTCTTCGATGAACTCATGGTCATCAATATATTTGTCAAAATCCAAAATCGCTAC
>CABMDX010000200.1 GCA_902385025.1 uncultured archaeon
CACTTCGCCGATGTGGGGCCCATCTCCAGAAGAGATGTAATCCGGGCTGCAGCCATCAAGGACCCTCTTCTCTCTGCAATTCTGGCCTTTAATGTGGAGATTCTGCCTGATGCCATCAGCGAGATTCAGAAGACAAGCGTTCCGGTATTCTGCAGCGATATCATCTATTCCATCCTGGAGAGCTATGATCAGTGGCAAGAAGAGCAGAAGATGCGTATCGAGCAGGAGCGGCTGGAGGCAGTAATAAGACCCGGTGCTGTTCGACTGCTGCCCGACTGCATCTTCCGTCAGTCCAAGCCCGCAATTGTTGGCGTTCAGGTCATAGGAGGTGTGGTCAGGACTCAGGTCAACCTGATGAGAGAAGATGGCGCAAATGTGGGCGAAATAAAGGGCATTCAGGCGCATAATGAAAATGTCGGATCTGCGACCGTTGGGCAGGAGGTGGCCATCTCCATCGATGGGCCAACCGTTGGCCGGCAGATCCATGAGGGCGACATCCTCTACGTTAACATCCCGGAAAAGCATGCTCGCATTGTGGAGCTGGAGCTAAAGCTAAAGCTGGCTGAGGATGAGCGCGAGGTGCTGGAGAATTTCCTGGAGATCAAGCGCAAGAAGGATGCCTTCTGGGGAAGATAGTCCTGGAGTGCTTTAGCCGCTTTTTGGGTTCGATAGTCAAATAAATTTGGCATTTAATAATTGGTTTTAGAAATATAGGATTGCTGCTTTTTTTGGATCTGACCACCAGCACCATCCTCTCTCCTCTGGCAGGGCACTTTATAATTAAATAATAATCATATTTCCCAAAAGATAACCAATGGAGCTTGTACGACAATTATTAATAACATTGTCCACTATCCGAGTCTGCCATCTCCTAATACGGAAGGTGTTTGATATAGTCGAGACATTTGGTGATGTTCTGATTCCGCTTCTTGCCGTTGGCCTGGCGGAGATGGGCGACAAGACTCAGTTGTCAGTGCTGCTTCTGTCTTCCCGGACCCGGGAATATGCACAGCTTCTACTCGGTGTTATGCTTGCCTTCCTTCTGGCAGATGGATTTGCTATCCTGGTGGGCTCATGGGTGACAAATGTCATTCCCATCCATCTGGTCAAGCTGATTTCCGGGGCGGTTTTTATCTTCTTTGGCATCTTGATTTTGAAGGGTGACCATGATGAGGATCCAGAAGGTGATCTGTCACCCAAGAATGCTTTCATCTCCGGATTTTCAATGATTTTTCTTTCGGAATGGGGGGACAAGACCCAGATAGCTTCCGCTCTCTTCGCCACGGAATATGACCCTCGCCTGGTATTTATCGGAGTCATGACTGCGCTTCTCATTCTCACCATCATGGCCATATATCTCGGCAGATTTCTTGCCGCCAGACTTGATCGCAAAGTGATCACAAGGGTCGCGGGTGTCGTCTTCCTGCTGATTGGCCTCTCGTTCATGCTCTCGGCCATTACTTCGTCTGCATTTGCCGATATGCTCTAAGAAAAGACACGTCATTTGCAGAGAAAGCTTCTTGTAGATGGGAGTGCAAGGGAGTCGATTGCTTTTTGCAGGGGATTGCCTTGAAAGGATATATGCATGAAAATGGCACAAAGGAAAGCAACTGCCCTGCATAGGCCAAAATGGGAAACTCTCTGGAGGATAATATAATTTGATTAACCATGAGTCGCTGCTATGGGTCGTTTTTGGCGTCTTGATCTTGATTCTCTTTGCCCTGGATATGGGCGTCTTTCATCGCAAATCCCACGAGATCTCCATCAAAGAGGCTCTGATGTGGAGCGGCATATGGCTTGGCGTGGCCTTTGCCTTCAACCTACTCGTCTACTTCTGGATGGGCACCGAATCGGCGATAGAGTTCGCAGCAGGGTATCTGGTGGAAAGGACGCTCAGCTTCGATAATCTCTTCGTCTTTTTGCTCATTTTCTCCTATTTCAAGGTGCCAAAGATATATCAGTACAAGGTTCTCTTCTGGGGCATCACTGCAGCTCTTGTAATGAGGGGCATTTTCGTTATGGCCGGCATCGAGCTGATCGATAAATTCCATTGGATCATCTATATCTTTGGCGCATTTCTCCTCGTGAGCGGCCTGAAGATAGCCCTGAGGAAGGATGAGGAGCCGATCGATGTGGGAAGAAATCCTGTCTTCAGGTTCTGCAAGCGATTCTTGCCCACCACAGATGAATATGGTTGCGGAAATTTTGTTTTAATTAAAAACGGTAAGCGCTATATGACTCCGCTCTTCATAGTCCTACTGATCATCGAGACCTCAGACATCCTATTTGCCTTCGACTCAGTTCCTGCCATACTGGGAATTACTCTTGATCCCTTCATCGTTTACACCTCCAATATCTTCTCTATACTGGGACTGCGCGCCCTTTACTTTGCTCTGGCCGGATGCATGGTAATGTTCCGCTTCCTAAATCAGGGTGTCACACTCATCCTTATTTTCGTGGGAGCAAAGATGCTCGGGTCCGGATTCTTTGAGATACCGGCAGAGATGGCTCTGGGCGTGATAGTCTTTGTTCTGGCAGGCTCTATAGCGCTTTCCCTGATCCTGCCGGACCACAGATCGGAATGCATGGCCGGGAAATCGGAAGGCAAATAGAATATTCACCTTTTTTAATGGACAGTGGGGATTGGTGAACTGCCGCGTCCCCGAAGGGCGAAGTTTCCCACTTCTCAGTCTCTAGCTTGTCCTAGAAGTCAATGTGTCCGGCAAGGGCTCCTGCCCGACAGAAGACGTTCTCGGTGGCGGTCACATTGTAAAAAGTGCGCGTCCGCCCTTCCGGATAAATCACAGAGAATTTTGGAATGGTTTCCTTGAGCGGCTTATCTCTGGAGCCGAAAGGCCGGGAGTCAAAAAGATAGTAACCACTATTGTATTTCCCCGCATCTTTAACCTCCAGAGATGCTCCGTTTACATCTGCTTTTATCAGCCGGACATCGCTATAATTTCCAAGCAATGACAGCAATTCCGGCTCCAGGTATCTGCATCCCAAAGCCAGCACATAGAAGCGTGTAAAGGTTTCCAGGGAATAGTTGAGATCGAATGTTGCATTATCTCCCTGCAGATGCATTGTGACATCGTCTACGTAGATGTAATCATCGCTGGAGGCAGCGGCACCTACTCCGGGAATGATCATCGCCAGGGATACCAGAATTAAGGCAATATATTGCATCTCTCACCCTTTCGTCTTTAAAATTGTGGGCAGGAATAAAACCAGTGCCATTAGGACTATGATTGCAACAAACAGCAACTGTTGCCTTCTTTGGGC
>CABMDX010000201.1 GCA_902385025.1 uncultured archaeon
AGTACAGCAAAGTGTATCATGTCAGGATTGGCGATCGAACTCTGATCTCTGAGGTCCCGAAGAAAGTTAGGGACTTGGATAGTAAGCTCGGATTGAGTTTATTCCCTACCACGTGACGAGTTAAGGTCACTAATATAGATTCAGACTATTTCCAGAAAGTATCGGCAATGGTCACGAATCTGGAGAGACCTATTGCCCAAGATCAGGGCATCCTGGTAGTGTACGCACGCTGTCCAAAAGGAGGGTTCTATCGCTTCTGCGAAGAGATCGTATCCCTAATAATCGAATCCATAAAACTGAAACTTCAGATATCAAAATATGGCGGAAACATTTATATCCTTGGATCACCAGTACGGCCAGCTTCAGGCATAGTTGAAAACAGTCCGGGAAGGCAGCCGCTTCAAAAGCCCTGGCGCCAGAAGATGATCAACAGACTCCCGGCCAAAGCAAATCCTATTGGCTTGAGGTAGAAATCTTGAGGCATATCTGGAAGCTTCAATTGAAGTTGCATAAGACCAAGGCATCATCTGCAGGGTCTATGATTAGAGACTTCGCTTCCTGCATACATGCGCTAATGCCAGGAACATTTGACAGTAGATGCATAGACAACCTGCCCATCAATATGCTGCGTAGTCGATCCAATTTTTGCAGCTCAAGAGATTTGCGCCCAGGACTCTGGCATTAAAAATCCAGAAATTTAGGGCGCGAGGTATTTATGAGAATCAGAATTGTCCTTGATATTATTGGCACTGTGCTGAAGATCCTGGGCCTGCTACTGCTGGTACCTGGGATCGTTGCCGCGATATATCATGAGACGGACGGAATAGTGGCCTTTGCTTTGACATCACTGCTATCGGTATCTTCTGGCATCATTTTCAAGCGCCTGGGAAGCAAGGGCGATGTGGGCAACAAAGAGGCCTTCGCAGCCGTTACCTTAGGATGGCTATGCGCAACCATCATCGGATCAATGCCTTTCGCATTTCAGGGAATAGGCCTCGTGGACTCTCTTTTTGAGTCCATATCAGGATTCTCGGCAACAGGAGCCACAATATTAACAGAGTACAATCAATTTGGCTATTACATTGTGAATGCCACTCTTGCCGATAACAGCATTGCTGTCACTCTGGCCCGATCCGTGCAGACGCTGACCGGATCCAATGGAGCGCTTCATATAACGCATACCCACACCTATTTTGGGCTGCTCTTTTGGAGAGCATTCCAGCAGCTCATCGGGGGCCTCGGAATCATTCTCATGGTAGTGGCCATCTTCCCGCAATTGCGTGTGGCAGGACGCCAGCTCTACCGGGCTGAGACGGTGGGGCCGAGCAAGGATACAATCACTCCACGCGCGACAGGGACTGCGAGGATCCTCTGGAGAGTCTATCTGCGTTTCAATGCCATAGAGATCGTCCTCCTGATGGGTGCAGGAATGCCGATCTATGATGCGGTCTGCACGGCATTCTCTACACTTGCCACTGGCGGCTTCTCTCCTCAGGCATCCAGCCTTATTGCCTATCATAATCCACTTATCGACGCCATTGTTGCGATATTCATAATCCTGGGCATGTCGAACTTTTCATTGCACTACAAAGTTCTCACTACCGATCGCCTGGCCTGGTTCAAGGACGAAGAGTTTCGATTCATGATCACAATCATTGCCATCGGGACTCTGATCCTGGTCTTCTTCGGCAGCATAGACGGCCACCTGGTTGATCGTTTCAGGTTCGCATCCTTCCAGGTCATATCATTTATGGGGACATGCGGATTCGTCAATACCCCAGACTATGATAAATGGTCGACAGCTGCCAAGCAGGTATTGATCATGGTCATGCTTATCGGAGGATGCATCGGCTCTACGGCCGGCGGCCTAAAAGTAGGAAGACTGCTCGTGGACCTGAAATATGCCTATAATGAGCTGTTCCACATGCTTCACCCTCATGCCGTGATGTCTGTCCGGCTTGGAGAGGCAAGAGTGCGGGAGGACATTTTGAGGCCAATGCTTTTTTACTCATTCTTCTATCTTGCAACCTGGCTGGCCCTCTCTCTAGGCCTGGCCATGGTCTCTGCAGGCGATCCAAGGGTGGATTTAGAGGCAGTGGCCTCTGGCATCGCCTCCTGCATGGGCGGAGTGGGTCCGGCTTTTGGAATCATGACCTTCGACTGGTCGCAGATATCGCCAGCCGGAAAGCTTATTGGCTTTTTTGCCATGTATATAGGTCGACTGGAAATGATGCCCATATTCCTATTATTTATTCCAGAACTGTGGAGGAAATGATATGCGTATCTTGATCACCGGAGCTGGCGAGGTAGGTTTTCTCATCGCCAGCGAGCTTTATGCAGATCATGATGTAACCGTCATAGACAAGGACTCCATAGCCTGCGCCAGATTGCAGGATATGGATGTAAAGGTCTTGCAGGGCAACTCTGCCAATGCGCGTTTACTCCTGGAAGCTGGCGTCAAGAAAGCGGACATCGTTGTGGCTGTGACCGGCAATGACGAGGTGAATGTCATCACCTGTATCATAGCCAGCCATCTTGGTGTGCGCCAGACCATTGCCAGAGTCAGCAATCCCGAGTACATCGATCAGCCGGTGCAGGACAGAAAGGAGATAGGCATAAGCTATATGATCTGTCCTGAGCTGGCCATGGCAGAAGAAATGGCAAGATCACTCTATTTTTCATCCCTGCTCATGAATCGGGAACTGGCCAAAGGGCTGGTTGAGCTTCTGGAGTTCAAGGTTACCAGAGAGATGAATATCCTGGGGCCCCTCGATAAGATCATCCTCCCCGATAATTGCAATATTGTGGCCATAAACCGGGCTGGTGAGATCTTCATTCCCAAAAAGGATGATCAGGTGCTCCTCAATGATCACATCATGCTGCTCTGTGACTCCAAAGCCATCGGCAGCTTAAGGCAGATGCTGCATGAGGCTGCTGCCACTCCAAAGGTCATGATCGTGGGAGGAGGAATGGTAGGATTTTATCTTGCCCGCCGGCTGGAGAAGATGGGGCTGGATGTCAAGCTCATTGAGCAGAATGCAGAGCGCTGCACAGAGATTGCGGACAAGCTCTCAGATACCATGATTCTCAATGGTGACGGCTCGGACCTGGCGCTCCTTCGTGAGGAAGGTGCCGGGAAAATGGATGTGGTCTTCGCAGTGACAGGTCTCGATGATAAGAATCTGCTGTGCTCGCTATTGGTCAAGCAACTCGGTGCCAAGAAAATCCTTTCCAGAGTCAACAGGAGTGTCTACATCAAGCTCTTTGAGATGGTGGGCGTGGATAGGGCAGTCAGCCCCGGACAGGTAACTGCCGATGCAGTGCTGCAGAGGGTGATTGGAGGAGAAGAGGTCATCACTCTATCAGACGAAAGGATGGAGCTGGTGGACTTCATTGCAGGAACCAAAGCCAAGATCCTCGGCAAGAGCATATCCAAAGAGCTTCCCAGGGACTCGCTTGTAGGCCTGGTTATAAGAAACGGCACGCCAATGGTGCCTGGGAACGATTTCAAAGTTGAAGTTGGAGACCGGGTCTTTGTGATGTCCATGCCGCAGGTCGTCTCCAAGGTCAAAAAGCTCTTCGTCTCGGGATAGACTGCAGGGACTGTCCTCCGAGCAGATGACTTTTATACCAATAAGATAGGGAAAGTTGCTCCAGAAATGGAGCGACCCATCTTCATATCAAGAAGCGGAGGGCTATGAGAATTAAGGTATTTCTGCGCCTGTTTGCATCGCTGCTAAAGCTTCTTGCGGTTTTGCTTCTGGTGCCAGGTGCAGTTGCAGCCTACTATGGCGAGACCGATGGCGTGATTGCCTTTGCTCTGACCGCTCTTCTCACCCTTGCCTTGGGAATAATCATCGGTAGATTCTCTTCCGGTGAGGACCCGGGCTTGAAAGAGGCCTTTGCATTGGTGGCCTTTGGATGGCTTGGAGCTGCTTTTTTTGGCGCATTGCCTTATGTATTTCTGGGAACTGATATTATAGACGGGCTCTTTGAGTCCATGTCCGCTTTTACCACCACGGGATCGTCGATTTTTACGGAGGCAAATTCCCAAGGCTACTGGATAATCAATTCCACGCTTGCGAGCAGCAGTATCGCTCACCATCTTGAACTGGGCCTTGGAAACCTGACTGAAAATGTGCATATGCTTCGGCCAGATCACTATAC
>CABMDX010000202.1 GCA_902385025.1 uncultured archaeon
AACTGAATGGCCTTGCTGTAATCACCCAAAGATAAGTAGGCATTGCCCAGGTTAACGAGTGCTCTGCCTTCGCCATTCCTGTCCCCAATGTCGCGTTGGATGGCCAGTGCCTGCTCGCAGAACTGAATGGCCTTGCTGTAATCACCCAAAGATAAGTAGGCATTGCCTAAGCTAACGAGTGCATCGGCTTCGCTTCCCATGTCACCGATCTCTTGAGCTATTTCCAGGCTATGCTGGTAAAGTCTCAGGGCCTGATTATATTCGCCAAGCTCGCTTCGAACTGTTCCCAAACGGCGAAGAACTGTGGACAAAGCCAGGTCCTCACGTTCACTGCGCTGCAATTCAAGGTAATCTCTGACGAGTCCTTCAAGGGCCTCGGCCCGTTCTCTCTTCTCTGTTAGGCCCATGTTATATGTCCCTGCATCCAGGAGGGCTATCTTCTCTACGGATGATACTATTTTCAATTCTGGGTAAGACTCGAACACACCGCTGCGCCATCCCCAGAAATCTGGGGCTTCTCTCGCCAGGCGAGTGAGCGCATAGTCCGGCAGCCATATAAGAAATGGGCAGGAGAAGTCCCTGGAAAATAGTTCGCGAGACTGATTCAGCTCATCCAGAGCAGGTAAAGGACCTTCTGAGGGCACGGAATGTTCGAAGCCGAAGACCATTATGGCCTGTTTGCCCGATTCAGATGATTTGTCAGTCCCAAGTTCAATCAGGACCGCACTTCTTAAGCTCGAAACCGGTTCATTCAGCACTACATCGATTATTTTTGCCTCGCCTGCCAGCATCTCCTTCAGCCTGGCTGCCATTTGGCGACATTGCATCGGCTGGTTGCACTTGACAAATCCAAGGCGAAAGCCCTCCGCAAGGCGGATTAGACTGGCCATTTGAAGAAGAACCTCTTGGTTTTGAGTAGAGATTTCCTCATTCATCGAAGATGAAATCCTACTGGATGCTTTGGGGCTCAGTGGTTCACTTATTGGGTTCGTTCCTGGCACGTTCGCACGCATCCTTGAATTCAGGCAGTTCTTTTACAGCAGGATGGACATCGCACCAGCGATCGCCGTTCATGTACTCTAGAACGCTAAGGTTGTAGAGCATGGCCTGGTGCTTATCGTCATTAGGGGCTCGCTTATTCATGGCAACACGGGCCAGGAGGTCGAAATGCTCATCTGGAACCATGCGTCCGTATTCATTAACCAGTCTTCGAAAAGCTTGATCTGCAAGCTTATGTTCGATGGGCAGCTTTCCACCTCTCGTTTGGGCCATCTCGATGGTATAAGCGAGAAGGCGTATGAAGTCGCGTAGCATTCCACCGCTATATTTAGCCAGGGAATTTAAAGCGTCCTCGGCATAAAATTTATCAAGATCCATCCTCCTTTTAGCCACATCATAAAGGCGTCCTAGCCCGATCTCATTGGGCGAACCATCCTTATTCTGGACCTTGATCATAGGAAGAATGGAATAGGAAAAAGATCCTGTAAGCTGTGTGGCCTTGAGCGAATAGAACATGGAAATCGGCACAGTATAAACCATGAATGCATCAAGGGCTTTGAGTTGCTCGGCATGCTCCAAAAAGAGCGCATCGTGAGTGGTTCTCCCGGTCTTTTCGTCTAGAACTCTCAGCACAACTCTGTCAAGATTATCTATAACCAAAACGAGATCTACATAGCCTTTCATCTTGATCTTGGGAAGTGCGGCCTGGATGAACTCGTTGATGCGTTCTATGAATTGATAAACTTGAGGGTCCAATTTCAATCGAACATCCTCACGGATCTTCTGACCGGTCTTTATTTGGCCTGTAATCCTTGCTAGCATCTTGGCCAAAATGGGAAGTGGCGCCGGTGCTTTTACACCAAGCTCGAACTCGGTTTTCAGAGTTCCTACCATTTCATCCTCTTTCTGCCAGCCATAAACCACATCAGCAAACCACATAGCTACGCCTTCGGCAAGCTTTGAATCGATCTCGATCCCTCTTTCTGCCAGTGCGCGCTCCAGGCGTTTTATTATAGCCATCAGCAGATCGGTATAGACCAGATCACCTACATCTATATCCTCGTCTGCAGCAAAGTAGACCACCAAATAGCCAGCGTTCTCCAGGTCTTTTACCAGGCGTTTCAGTTCCGTGGACTTTCCGCATCCTCGATGGCCGCTAAATAGCTGTGCCATTGGGCGAGTGGAATTTTGGATGCGAAGCGACAGATCTCCTACAGAATCTTCTCCGCCACGTGCCAGACTGCAATCCACATAGCGCAGGTCCCCGCTTTCGAGAGGATCGAGTCTAACGGAATTATAGGCTTTTTTAAGTTCAGAGGTATCTGGTGGTGTGATGCTCATTAGATGAAAATACGGTCATCTTCAATTTTATAGCTTTGCTTGTCAATTAGAAAAAACATTGGCAAATGGGAAGCGGAATGAAGCGCCCCTAAATCGCGCTGCAACCCCGCTCCTTCGTCCTGACCCTCACCACGTCCTCAACCGGATAGACGAAGATCTTTCCGTCTCCCGCCTCGCCTGTCTGGGCCACATCGCAGATAAGGTTGATTACGGCCTCTGCGTCCTTGTCATCCACTACCATTTCAAGCTTCATCTTGGGCAAGAACTCCACCCGGTAGTCTCCTGCGCGCCACTGCAGTGCAACGCCCTTCTGGCGGCCGCGGCCCTTCACATCCGTGACAGTCATTCCAGAAAAGCCCTGCTTGTCCAGCTTATCGCGCAGCAGATGCAGCTTTTCCTGTCGAATTATGGCTTCAATCTTCTTCATCTCGTGACCTCACATGTAAGCGCCTTCGCCGTGCTGGCTGATGTCCAGGCCCACTGCTTCTTCCTGGTCCCGAACGCGCAGGCCCATGAAGGCATCGATGACCTTGGCTATGGCAACGGTGACGATGAACGAGTAGCCCCAGGTGGCCAGGATGGCAATGGCCTGCACCAGAACCTGATGGGAGTTGCCAGCTACAAGGCCAGCCGCGCCGATAGTGGCGAAGATGCCAGTAGCCAGGACGCCCCAGCTCCTGCCTATGCCGTGGCAGGCCAGAACATCCAGGGAGTCGTCGACCATGCCGCTTCCCCTGATCATGATGATTGCATAGTAGCCTGCAATGGCGGCCACGATGCCGATGGGTATGGCGGCCAGGGGCGTCACAAATCCGGCTGCAGGCGTGATGGCTGCAAGGCCTGCTACGGCTCCTGTGACAATTCCCAGAGCTGAAGGCGCCCTCTGCCTCCAGGAGAGCAGCATCCAGGTTGTGGCTGCAGCCGCGGCTGAAGTATTAGTAGTAACAAAAGCGTTGGCGGCAATACCATTCGCTGCCAGGGCCGAGCCCGCGTTGAAGCCGAACCACCCAAACCAGAGAAGGGCCGCGCCCATGACTGTGGTTGGGATGTTATGCGGCTCCATGGGGTCAGTGCCAAAGCCCTTTCGCGCTCCTATGACCATGGCCACGGCCAGTGCTGAAACACCGGCGGTGATGTGCACCACAATTCCGCCCGCAAAGTCGAGGGCGCCCATCTGCTGCAGCCAGCCGCCGCCCCAGACCCAGTGGGCCACCGGATCGTAGACGAGAGTGGCCCAGGCCAGGGAGAAGACCAGGAAGGAGCTGAACTTGATGCGCTCCACATAGCTGCCTGTGATCAGGGAGACTGTGATGATGGCAAACATTGCCTGGAAGATCATGAAGGTCAGGGCGGGAATGGTCAGCCCGGGCTTCACATCCATTCCCACGCCATTCAGGCCCAGGAAATCCAGGGACCCTATGAGGCCGGAAATATCCTTTCCAAAGACCAGCGTATAGCCGTACAAAATCCATTGCAGGCTAATGATGCCCATAATTGCAAAGCTGAATATGATCGTGGAGATGGCGTTCTTCTTGCGAACCATTCCGCCGTAGAAAAGACCTACGCCGGGAATCATGATTAGGACGAGGGCCGCACTGATCAGGACCCAGGCATTGTCTGCAGCATTAATGGCTGCATCCTCTGCAGACGCCGTGCCTATCAGCAGAGCTAATAATAGTAATGACCAGACTGCACGCATGTTACCACCAAGATGGTTATGACAGTTACTTATTTTATAAGCGTATTTAGGAAAAGGTATGCGGAGTTCATAATCTATGTGAAAAGATCATAACCTCTCACATGGGCGAGCGAATGCTATCTCTTAGCGTGAATCAAAATTGGTTTGTACGGATAGCATCATATGCTCCTAAAATGGCAGCCTGATCGATAAGTTTTTTCTATATGATGGCATGATGATATTTTCATAACGAGTATGAAATTATTTTAACAAAGTTTTTATATCTTCATTGGCCGGGATTCTACAAAAAAGGGATCCTGGTAGATCTCATGTTATGGTATGGAAAATAGATCTCCCATGAATGGATCGAGGTAGGGCATGAAAATTATTAAGTGTGCAACAACTGCAGCAATCGTCTTCATTCTGATGTTGCTGCTAACAACCATGGCAATGGCAGGAGATCCGAACGGCTCGGCAACTTACACGGACGACGTTGCCGGCCTGAAGATTGCCACGAACTTCGCATGGACCCTGGTAGCGGCCTTTCTGGTCTTCTTCATGCAGGCCGGGTTTGCCCTTTTGGGCGCAGGAGCCTTGAGGGTAAAAAATACAGTGAACTACTTTGCCAAGAGCTACATGGATTTCTCCATAGGCGCTCTGGCGTACTGGGCGGTGGGCTTTGCCCTCATGTTCGGAGGCTCCAAGCTCTTTGCGGGCCTGGAAGATGGGAACAGCTTTATCGGCTGGAGCGGGTGGTTCCTCTCCGGTGATGCTTACGACGTTTCGACGATGATGTTCTGGATGTTCCAGGTGGTATTCGCAGCAACAGCAGCAACAATCGTTGCCGGTGCCTGTGCAGAGAGGCTCAAGCTCCAGGCTTATCTCATCTACAGCGGCATCGTCACCGCCATCATCTACAGCATCTATGGCCACTGGGTCTGGGGCGGCGGCTGGCTCTCAACACTTCCCTATGGAGTCGGTGCAAGAGACTTTGCGGGCTCTGGAGTAGTGCATGCGGTCGGCGGCCTCGTTTCGCTTGCAGGAATCATGCTCCTGGGTCCAAGGATTGGGAAATTTAATAAAGACGGGACGCCCAATGCCATTCCAGGTCATGATGTGGGCTATATCGTGCTGGGCACTTTCGTGCTCTTCTTTGGGTGGTTCGGCTTCAACCCTGGATCTACACTGGCAGCCACCGACCTCCGGATATCCGTCATCGCCGTGAACACCTTCCTGGCGGGCGCGGCAGGTGCGGTGCTGGTCTGCTACTGGACCTTCCTTCGCACGGGAAAGGTGGACATTGCTCTGACCTGCAACGGCGCTCTGGCGGGATTGGTGGGAGTCACGGCTCCCTGTGCTTATATCCCGACCTGGGCTGCAGTGGTAATAGGACTTGTCTCGGGATTCATAGTGATGTATGGCATCAAATTCAACGACTGGGTGCTTAAAGTGGATGATCCCGTGGGCGCAGTAGCAGTTCACG